>JAABSJ010000201.1 GCA_011390515.1 Oscillatoria sp. | reverse complement strand
GCAACGGTTTGGCAAGCAGCAGCAACGGCATTTAATGGCGCTGGAGAGCCATTTCATGAAGCCTTGGCCCTGAATTATTTATCCCTCGCCTATCAGCAACTCGGGCAATGGCAACCGGCAACGGAGGCTGTCTCTTCTTGTCTGTCTCTCCTGCAATTCTCACAAGGGAAGCGGTTGGAGTCTCATCGCTTGCCGATTTTGGCTCAGGGGTTGAATACTCAGGGTCATCTGTATTACGCTTTGGGACAATCGGACCAGGCGCTCACTACTTGGCAGGAGGCGACTGCTGTTTATGAAAAACTGGAGGACCGGGAAGGGGCGATCGGGAGTCAGATTAATGTGGCGCAAGCGATGCAGGCGTTGGGGCTTTACCGCCGATCGCGCCAAACGTTAGGGGAGGTAGAGCGGGCGTTACAAGGTGAACCCAACTCCCTCCTCAAAGCCACGGGTTTACGCAGTTTAGGCAACGCTTTACGGGCCGTTGGCGAGTTAGAACAATCCCGGGAACTGTTACAGCAAAGTTTGACGATCGCCCAAAGTATGCGTCAACCCTCTGCGATCGCCTCCGCCCATTTTAGTCTAGGAAATACAGCAAGGGCAATGGCTCAAAAAGCCTTAGTCCTGAATGACTCACAAACCGCTGAATCAGAATGGCAAACCGCCCTCGCTGCCTATCGTCAAGTGGCTGAACTGTCTACATCTCCCAGGATTCGATTGCGATCGCAACTCAACCAGCTTGCCTTACTCATCGATTTAGCACAAGTCTCCGAGGCGGAAGCGTTACTGCCGGACATTCAAGTTCAACTGGATGAATTACCCCCCAGTCGCGGTGCGGTGTACGATCGCATTCACTTATCTCACAGTTTAATCAAGTTGTTCCTCACCGACTCATCCCCGGACTCTACTTTAAGCGATCGCAACTTGAGAGAAATTGCTACGGGATTAGCCACCGCTGTCCAACAGGCTAAAACCCTCCAGGACCCCCGGGCAGAATCTTACGCCTTGGGCAGTTTGGGCCATTTATACGAACTCGCTGCCCAATCTCAGGAAGCCCAAAAATTGACTCAGCAAGCCCTGATGATCGCACAAGGGATTGATGCCTCGGATATTGCCTATCGGTGGCAGTGGCAAGTCGGGCGATTGATGAAGGAACAAGGGAAGAAACCGGAGGCAGTGGCAGCTTATACCGTGGCGATCGAGACCCTCCAGTCTCTGCGCCAAGATTTAGCCTCCATCAATCCGGATAATCCCGATGTGCAGTTTTCGTTTCGGGAAAGTGTCGAACCTGTTTATCGGGAATTGGTAGATTTATTAACTGACCCGAATGAAGCCCCGACGCAAGAGAATTTACGGCAAGCAAGGCAGGCGATCGAATCCCTGCAACTCGCTGAATTGGATAACTTTTTCCAAGAAGCCTGTTTAGATGCCAAACCAATTCAAATTGACGAAATTGATACCACCGCAGCGGTGATTTATCCGATTATTTTACCGGATAGATTAGCCGTAATTGTCGCATTTCCCGACGCTCCCTTACGCCTCTATACCACATTTATACCCCAATCTGAAATTGACAGTAAGCTCAATGAAATTCAACAGGAAATCGGAAGGAAGGCTGGAAGGAATCAGGTCGTCTTGCAAAATTCTCAACAAATTTATGATTGGTTAATTCGTCCTGCGGAAGCGGATTTAAAACAAAGTCAGATCCAAACTCTAGTTTTCGTCCTGGATGGGCAGTTGCGAAATGTGCCAATGGCTGCCCTTCATGATGGAACCGAATATCTAATTGAAAATTATAGCGTTGCGCTGACACCCGGACTGCAACTTTTGCCCCCTCAACCTTTAGCTCAGGAGGAACTTCAACTGTTAACCGCTGGGTTATCGGAAGCGAGACAAGGCTTTTCTGCATTGGACAATGTGGAGCAAGAATTACAGGCAATTCAGGAAAAATTTCCGGCGGAAGTGTTATTTAATCAGGAGTTTACCCAACTTAATTTACAAGAAATTATCAATTCATCTCAGGTTCCGGTGGTTCATATTGCCACTCACGGTCAATTTAGTTCCCAAGCAGAACGAACGTTTATTTTAACCTGGGATGGTCGGATTAATGTCAAAGAGTTAGATGGCTTACTGCGTCAGAAGGAACAAGAGTTATCTCGTCCAATTGAGTTACTTGTTTTTAGTGCCTGCGAAACGGCATCGGGAGATAGTCGCGCTGCGTTAGGATTGGCGGGGGTGGCGATTCGAGCGGGGGCCAGGAGTACGATCGCCACGTTATGGCAAGTCAGCGATCAATCCACAGCAGCGTTAATGGTGCGATTCTATCAGGAATTAGCCCAGGGAGAGGGAATCACGAAAGCCGAAGCCCTCAGACGGGCTCAGGTGAGTTTGTTGGGGGAAAGAGAGTATCGCAATCCCTTTTTTTGGTCCCCTTATATTTTGGTGGGGAATTGGCGGTAAGGGAGGGATGGGGGTCCAGCGCACAGGGACGCTGGATCCAGGGGTTAATCGTCGTGATCGTCGAAGGGATCGGCCAATTCCTTAGACGGGGGGCCAAAGGAGGTGTAGATAGAAAAGGCTGCGATCGCTACGAGGATCGCGCCAATCCCGATGCTAAGAACTGTTGCCGGTTCCAGATTTTCCATATTTTAAGTAAAATTATGAGTCCGATTCCTATAGAATATTACAAAACATTAATTTTCGCCGTCCAGAATAAGAGGTGACCCATGGCACAGCAAACAAAATTAGGAAATCTACTCCGACCCTTAAATGCAGAATATGGTAAAGTCTCCCCGGGTTGGGGCACCACCCCTCTGATGGGCGTGTTCATGCTGCTATTTTTCCTGTTCTTAGTGATTATCCTGCAAATCTATAACTCTTCGTTGCTCCTCAATGGAGTCGATGTGGATTGGACCACCCTCGGGCGCTAACTTACGGCGATCGCCCCTAGAGCAGGGATCCTCGGTATCCCTGCTGTCCCGGTTTGACCGGGATTTTTTTTTCTATACTAATAACCAGTGCTCTGTTGGAGGTCTGCGTGAATATCTTTGGCATGGGTTTGCCCGAAATCATGGTGATTCTGACGATCGCCCTTCTCATTTTTGGACCCAAAAAGTTGCCGGAAATCGGTCGCAGTATGGGAAAAGCGATTCGCGGATTCCAGGATGCCAGTCGGGAATTTGAAAGCGAAATCAAGCGCGAGGCGCAACAACTGGAGGCATCCCAACCGGCTAAACCCGCTGAATCTAAGAAAGTCGCCAGTTCCGTTTCCCCCGAAGAAGCCATCCCATCCTCTGAACAAGGCTAGTCGGCAAATACCCGCACCCTGAAGGGTGGGGCTATACGGACGAAGCCCGCCTGCGCGGGCTGAAGAAGGAGCCCGCACCCTAAAGGGTGGGGCTATCCGGACGAAGCCCGCCTACGCGGGCTGAAGAAGGAGCCCGCACCCTGTTCGCGGAGCGTTCCGTTAGGAAAGGGTGGGGCTATACGATTGCCAATCCTAAAATTATCCCACGAAGGAAGGGGGCGAATTCAGCCCAAGCCCCTCCCTTGGCGGGATTCCTCGTTTCATGCCTCCCGCTATCTCCGATAGGATGCCATCCCAGACTCGGTAAGGCGGCATGAACCAATCAGCAACAGTCCCGACCATCTCATACCAAATCCGATTGGTAAAAGTCGGTTTTCGCTTTTAGCCCGCGCAGGCGGGCTTCGTCCGTATAGCCCCACCCTTCAGGGTGCGGGTTTTTACAGACCTTTGACAACCGGATTCCATCTCAACGCAAAATCTTAACATCTGACTTGAAAACTGCCATGCCAGCAAGCGAGACATCCGTTCCTCTGGTGATTCCTCAACTGATTGTTGGATTGGGAAATCCAGAAGCCAAATACCATGAAACCCGCCATAATATTGGGTTCGCTGCCGTCGATATGCTCGCCCGGTCCTGGCAAATTTCTCTCTCAGAAAACCGCCGTTTTCAGGGACTTTTTGGCGAGGGTCGAGGGCCAAAAGGGAATAAAATTTACCTGCTCAAGCCCCTTACCTATATGAATCGGTCCGGACAAGCGATTCGCGCTGTTACGGATTGGTATAAACTGCCTCCCCAATCGGTCCTGACCATTTATGATGATATGGATTTGCCCGTGGGACGCTTGCGGATGCGCCTGTCCGGTTCTGCTGGGGGTCACAATGGCATCAAATCCACGATCGCCCATTTAAGCACCCAGGACTTTCCCCGGTTACGGGTTGGCATCGGTAAACCAGGGGATGGGAAACCGGAAACCGATACGATTTCTCATGTGTTGGGTAAGTTCACTCCGGATGAGAAACCTGTGGTGTCTGAGGTGATGTACCTGGTTCGGGATGCGATCGAACTCAGTCTCAAGGAAGGCTGCGAAAAAGCTATGAGTCTTTACAATAGTCGCAGTGTGGTTGGAACGAAGCCGTGAGTAGGAAGCGAGTCCCTAGAACGACTGCCCACGTTCGAGTGCTGAAACAGTCTTGGCAACGGGGCACCCTAGAAGGGGAAGTCAGTGCCGGAGATTTTAGTTGGAGTTTCCGGTGGTGTTTTCGTGTGGGTAAATTGGCGATCGAACCCTCCCAGGGACGCGCTTTAATTCAAGAACCCTTGGGACGGTTTTTAGAAAAATGCGATTATCAACTCGAACCCGGGGGGGACTATTCTTTCACCATTCGAGCCCAGCTTTAATCTCCAAGGGGCTACTCATCTGAGGGCTGATTGATGAGAGGGGATGAACCCTTGAGGATTTAGACAGCCCCTTGATGCTCTCAACGCAAAATCCTGACTTCCCATGATTTTTGGCCCCTATAGTTTAGAGGCAATAACACCGAATCCATATCCAGGAGTAGCCTGACCGAAAAGTAAGCCAAGCAAGGCTGTTAGGGAACTCTATCCGTTGCCTCCTACATCGATTTGTGTTATAATGGTTGTCAATATTTTGAAGAGTCTCCTGAACAATAATGAAAGTTATTCTTTGCACCCACAACGGTGGCGGTGTGGGTAAAACAACTTTAGCCGTGCATCTAGCCGGAGTTTGCTCGGAATTGGGGAAGGTATTGCTGGTAGACTGTGACGATCAATACGATGCTTGGGAATTTTATGCCGGTTATAAACCCGACGACGACACTGATAACGCTATTTATTTAAGTAAAGAAGGGATATCAGTGATTACTAATAAGAACCGGAAATCGATTAAAAAATTGGCATCATCTAGCAGTTATGATTATGTTGTGTTAGATATGGATACTCCCCTACCCAATATCGTCACCGTTATTGTAGGGAGCAACCCAGATTTAATTTTAATCCCCATCAATTATTCTCAAAAATATAAAGCCCTTAACAATCTAAAGGATACGTTGGGAGTCATTTTAATAATGGAAGGAAAAGCCACTTTGAGCCCTCAAGTGCGGGTAGTACCTCTAGGTGTCAAGGCCGATGAAGTTGCCGCTCCATTGGAGAAATTGAAAAACAAACCCGCAAACTGTACGGTGTCTAAATCGATGCCTAATGTTCAAGATATAATGCAAGAATCCATTTATGAGAAAAGAAATTATATTTGGAACGTTCCAGGCTATGAACATTTACGAGCTTACTTTGAGGAATTGATTGAAATCGGATAATAACGCAATTAATACCAGGAGAGAATTCTAACAATGACTAATAATACACCCAACTCAATCGTAGATGATTCTACCCTTCAAAAACATAGTCAAGCTGAACCCTTGTCAAATACCAACTCAAAAGGAGGTGAAGGACCAGTAGGAAACTCGCGAGTAGAACAAGCCATCAAGGTCGGGCAAGAAAATTTTGACAAGGAGGATTCAGAATCGTCGGATAGCAGGATTGAGCTTTCTTTTTCTAAAGAGGCGCATGAGCAACTTAAGAAAGTTGCTCATGCCTTGAACTTGAATTTTGAAACGGTGATTAATTCTGCTATCCACTATGTTGATTTCTTGAATCAGATCCAGCAAAAAAGTTTAAATGAAATAATCCCCGATAGTCCCCCAATAAATGAGGATGGGCAAGATTTACATAAACAAAAAATCACCTTGTTTGTTGAGACGAACCTTAAGCTAAAACAAATGGGTCTTAGAGATAGAGTCACTGACTGTGCCAGCGCAGGAATTCGGTTACTCTATGAAAACAATTGCTTGCCGAAGCCAAATCAGCAGACTAGCAACACTTCAAGTAGCCCTTCACTATGAGCAATAATCGGCAAATCAACGCGGTGATTGAAGGGTTTGTATCTGCTGACTCGGCAACCAAACAAGAGCAAGGTCGGCGTTTTGCCTATGTCCTAGGACTCACTCCGGGTCCAGCGGGTGCCGATGGGGGCATTGATGGATATGGTGTAGTTGATGGCTCCAAAATCTATTTTCAATCAAAACTAAAAAGTAGTAGGCTGGGAGCAGAAGATGCCGGAATATTTTACTCTAATTTGGTCCGGCATCAAGCTGATATTGGAATTTTACTAGCGGGGGTTGGCTATACGGCATCAACCCCATCCTTGCCTAATGCGGGATTCCAAAATAGGCTCCTTGAGTTTCCAAATATCGAGAACTATCGGATTCATCTTCTGAGTTTACGAGATATTCTTTTTGGAGACACACCTCAATGGGATAGAGCCGTTGATGATTTACCTCCCGTGAGGCAACTGACGCGGGAGGCATGGGATGGGTTTAATGAAATTTAGTTGGAACCCCTAGCTATTTTGGGCTAAATATCGCTCAATTAAGAGAATGGCGACGATATCATCGATCGCCCTGGGGGGTTGGCGCATTCCTTGGGGAATCAGGCGCGTCAATCCCCGAGGCGGATACATTTCCCAATAGCGATCGCGGGCTTCTAAGGTGCTGTAGCGTTCATCCACTTGGACAATGGGTAACGGGATAGACAGGGATTCGGTAATATGTTCTTGCCACTTTTTCGACGTGGTGCGATCGCCAATCACCAGGAGGTCAACCCCAAACTGGTGGAAGAAAGATTCAATCACCGCGATCGCCTCTTCTGCTGGAACCACTTCATGCACCAACAGTTTGCCTCGGCTATTCATCACCGCAATTCCACACTTTAACCGGCCCGGATCGAAGCCCAAAATTACTGTATCTGTTTGAGGGTTACCCATTGCTTCTTTTCCTTTTAAATTATCCCTATAACTGGAAACTAACCTGGCAATGACTCCAGCAATTATTCCTTGACATTAATTCAGGTTAACCCTGAACCCAACCGGCAAAAGGTAACCCGATTTCCCTAATCCGTGCGAAACACAACTTTTCCCTGATGAACCACCGTAAATTCTAAAGTCAGTGGACCGGAGGTATAGGTTTGACCAGCGGAGACCGCTTGGATGATGCCCGGTTGATTATTGTCGGGAAGTTGCTTAATAAATTCCATCAAAGAAGCCAGACGACCATCTCCTACTTGAATAGCATCGGTTAAAATACCCGATCGCCTTGCTCTAAAGTTAGCGGCAGCTAACAATAAATTCAATTGTTCTTTAATCTCATCTTCACTCATTTCATCGGGCCGGACCGAAGTCGTGGCCACCAGTTCACCTTCGGTGAAAACCACCTGATTAGGCACCGCATCGGCAAAAACATTTACCTGCCGTTCCCCTAACAAATAATTGGCAGCGGAGAGAATTCTGACCACATAATCTTGACCATCATCAATTTGGCCAATCAGTTGCTCCAGTTCCGTCTCTGTAATGGAGATCGCCCATTCATTCAGTTGGGTTGTTCCCGGACGAATCAAGGTGATCGCTGCCAGATTTGCTTCTGTTAACAATTGCTTGGTTGCTTCGGGAGCAGTTTCTGGGCGCAGGACCCGCAGGACCCCGGAAGCTAACACTTGATTCCGGCGAATCGCCACTGTTCCTTCCCGCAACAATTGAAAATCCCGTTCCAGACTTTGGACTTCCCCTTGGAGAAACGCTTGTTGAGTGCCTAACTCTTTCAACAACGTGCGCTGTTCCGAAATAGCCATCTCCTGCTCAGAAATCTGGCGATCGCGCTGGGCAATTTCCTCCTCCTGAAGGGCGATCGCCTGCTTTTGCTGGGCAATCTCCAGTTCCTGCCTCGCGATTTCCTGTTCCTGTTCCCCTAACTCCCGTTCTTGAGTGGCGATCGCCTGCTTTTGCTGGGCAATTTCTGCCGCCTGTGCCGTCATTTGCGCCTGTTGCTGGGCAATGTCCCCTTCTTGAACAGCGATTTGCTGCTGTTGTTGCGCCAGTTGGCGAATTTGCTCATCCAGTTGGCTTTTCTGTTCCGTGAGTAACTGCCGTTGCTGCGCCGCTTCCTGGCGTTGCTGCTCAATCTCAGCCTGTTTGACGGCCAGTTCCCGATCGCGCTGGACAATCATGGCTCTAACTTGCTCCCCCTGTTCGATCAACTCCTTCCGTTCTAATTGCAGGGTGGCAATATCATCCCGCAGCTTCTGCGCCTGTTGGGAGACTTCCTCAAGCTGAGTTTGAGCGCGATCAAAATTCCGTTCAATCTGACTCAGTTCGGTTCTAGCTTTCTGAAAATCGGTTTGAATGCCGCTGAGTTCGGTCTGAGTTTGATTCAGTTCCCCCTGAGTCTGATTCAGTTGAGCTTCAGTCTCGGCTTGTTTTTGGACCGCCCCTTGCAAGGAGCGATCGATCTGATTTAATTGTTGTTGCGCCACCACCTGCTGTTCTCGGGCTTGGTTTAGTTGGGCTTCCACCTGCTGTTTTTCGGTCACCACTGCCACGAGTTCCTTCTGAGCTTCTCGCAATTCTTTCAGTTTTTCATCCAGTTGAAACACACCGATTCGCAACGATTTACTCGTGGCAAACAGAATACCCAAGGTTGAGGCAGCAATCATCAACCCGGTGACAATGGTGACCACTGTAGCGGTTTGTCGTGGGCGCAGACCAAACAGACTCAACCGGGCCTTACCGACTTTAGTACCGAGGCGATCGCCCAGGGTGGCGAGCAACCCCCCCAAAACTAAGACAGCCAGTATCAGGACGTATGCGCTCGTCATCACTTATTTAACTCCGTCCAGATCTAGCCAAGACAAAAACTTTCGGAGCTACAACACTCTGCTAGGACCTCCGGCAAAGCTCCGCTCTTTTGCACTATAACAGATCCAAATGCCGATCCTGATACCAGTATTCTGCCCTTTTTTCGCTAAATGCCTGCATGGACTCAACCTCTCACACCGGATTCCCGGACAATCCTGTTCAGATCCCCTGGCGATCGCCCATTCTATCGGTCCCAGTCCCCTGATTCGCCTGGGTTTTGTTAACAACAGCTTCAAGTAGACTGTACCCTCTGACAGTCCCCCCAGGGCAGAAAATCAACGGAAGACAGACTAATTCTCACCCCGATCCCCGATCCCCTGATTTTCTCTGCCCTATTCTGTTAAGGTTAACCTTGGTTTTGTTCAGCAAATCAAGTAAATTGCTGACTCAACGCCACGGGATTATGAACGGTGATTTTCTTTTTATGAATCGAGATCATCTGTTCACAGCGCAGATCCCCCAGCAAACGGGTGACTGTCACGCGGGTTGAGCCAATTGCTTCAGCGATCGCCTGATGGGACAACTTTAAATCAATCGTAATCCCCTCAGAAGTCGGCACCCCAAAATCCCGACACAGAATCAGCAGAAAACTCACCAACCGCGAGCCCATATCCCGGTGTGCCAAGGTTTCAATCATCATTTCCGTTTGTAAAATCCGGGAAGACAAGCCGCGCAACATCAACATGGACAGTTCGGGATCTTCCTTCAGTGCCTTTTCCACCTGGTCGATCGGGACCGAAAGCAACTCAACTGGGGTAAAGGCAACGGCATGATAAAAGCGGTCTGAACGATGACCCGTGATCAGGGAGAGTACCCCAAATACACTATTTTCCCGCAGCAGGGCCACGGTAATTTCCTCTCCCGCTTCATAGACTCGGGATAGCTTAACGGCACCTTTGAGTAAAAAATAAACCCGTTCAGCGGGATCCCCAGGGAAAAAGATGGTCTTTCCTCGCTCGTAATTCTCCACCACTGGGGGAAACGATCCACTTCCCATCTGACGGAATACTGCGGCTAGCGGTCTATCTTGGGTCATTACCATATCCGTTCCTTCTAGTTGTCATCTCGTATCTTCTTTTTTTGATAACTTGCTAACGGTTTGTTGTCATTAGCGACCCACTCTTGTTAGAGTTCTCTGACTTTTGTACTGTACATTACTTAAACGGACCGTTCACGGTTTTTTTGTGCTTGGGGATACATAATTGCTACCAGTTGGCTGATCCCTGGATAAAAATATTCTCATCTCCGATTCCCTCGGAGTTGTTACCCCCAAACCCACCCATCCAGAAGGGCGATCGGTCAATAGCCCCGTTTCAGAGTCACCCATTGTGATTCAATCAAATTGGGGAACAGACCCAGGGGCGACTGCTCTTTTGGGGACAGCCCGATGATCCCGCCAGCCTCACCCTGGGGCCAAACCCGTGCCCCTGAGTAATTTTTACTAGAATAAACCCTCCATGCTAGATTTAACAGGAAAAAACGCCTTAGTCACCGGAATTGCTAACAACCGTTCCATCGCTTGGGGTATCGCCCAACAACTCCACAAAGCTGGGGCCAATCTCGGCATCACCTATCTCCCCGATGAAAAGGGCCGTCAAGAAAAAAAAGTCAAAGAATTAGTCGAACCCCTCAATCCCAGTCTGTTCGTCCCCTGCAACGTCCAGGATGACGCCCAAATACAAGCCACCTTCGACACCATCCGCGAAACCTGGGACAAAATCGACATCCTGATCCACTGCCTCGCCTTTGCCGGTAAAGATGAACTCTCCGGAGACTTCAGCAACACCTCCCGCGAAGGCTTTACCCGCGCCTTGGACATTAGTTCCTACTCCCTGATTTCCCTCGCTGCTGCTGCCAAACCCCTAATGACCCAAGGCGGCAGCATCGTCACCCTCACCTACCTCGGTGGCGTCCGCGTCATCCCCAACTACAACGTCATGGGGATTGCCAAAGCTGCCTTAGAAATGAATGTCCGCTACCTCGCCGCTGAAATGGGCCCCCAAAATGTCCGCGTCAACGGCATTTCCGCCGGTCCCATCCGGACCCTCGCCTCTTCTGCCGTCGGTGGCATCCTGGACATGATCCACCATGTGGAAGAAATGGCCCCTCTGCGCCGGACCGTCACCCAAACCGAAGTCGGCAATACTGCCGCATTCCTCTGTAGCGACTTATCCAGCGGCATCACGGGTCAAATCATCTATGTGGATTCCGGCTACTGCATCATGGGAATGTAATCTCTGAAGACTTGAGACTTTACGGATTAAAACTCTGGCTTTAATTCCCAAAAGCCCCCCTTCTTAAGGGGGGTTGGGGGGATCTCTTCTTCATTATTCAAACCCTCTATCTCTTAATTTTTCAATGTTTTCCCACAGACAAGATAAGATCAAGATTAAGACTATTTTTG
>JAABSJ010000200.1 GCA_011390515.1 Oscillatoria sp. | reverse complement strand
CATAACTCCCAGAAACGAGAGTTTTCCCCTCGGGATGAAACACCAGGGATAACACGGCACTTCCATGTCCCTCTAAGGTTTTGAGACAGTCTCCGGTTTCTACATCCCAGAGATTCACTGTACCATCTTCCCGGCCAGAGGCGAGGGTTTGACCATCCGGGGAAACTGCCACGGCCCAGACGTAATCGCCTTGACCCTGTAACGTTTTCAGGCATTCCCCTGTCCGAAAATCCCAGAGGTTCATTGTGCCATCATCGGTCCCGGAAACCAGGATAGTGCTATCGCTACTGAAAGAGAGAGAGACGACCGCGCTGGTATGGCCGGGTAAGGGTTTCATCCCCTGTTCCGTTTGCAAATCCCAGAGTTTCACCGTAGAGTCCGCACTCGCGCAGGCCAAGGTTTGACCATCCGGGGACAAGGCCATCACTTCCCCAGAACTGGGGGGGTTCCAAGGGTTCGTGAGATACTCTCCCGTCTGGATATCCCAACGGTGGAGAGTACCATCATCGCTGATGCTGGTAAGATAGTCTCCGGTGGAGGGAATGGCCACCGATAGCACTTTACTGGGATGTCCCTGGCCGGTGTTCAAACATTCGCCGGTGGTTAAATCCCAGAGTTTGACACGGCGATCGGCACTGCCGGAGGCGAGGATGTTGCCATCGGGGGCGAGGGCCAAGGACCACACCGCACTGGCATATCCTTGTAAGGTTGTGAGACATTCTCCTCGCACAATATCCCAGAGTTTCACGGTTTCGTCATCACTTCCGGAGACCAAGGTGCGGCCATCGGGAGCAATGGCCACAGTTCCCACGCGACTATTATGATCCGGTAACCGATGTACACAGTCCCCAGTGGTCATATCCCAGACTTTCACCGTCCCATCAGCACTCCCTCCGATGAGAGTGCGACCATTGGCAGCGACGGCTAAGGACCAAACGGAACTACTCTGTTCCTCTAAGGTTGTATGACAGTTTCCGGTGGTTAAATCCCAGAGTTTCACGGTTCCTCCCGCACTACCGGAGGCGAGGGTTATGCCATCCGGGGTGATTGCCACGGATAAAACCCACTCCGTATGTCCCTCTAGGGTTTTGCGACAGACGCCGGTTTCCACATCCCAGAGTTTCACGGTTTGATCCGCACTGCCGGAGGCGATGGTTTCGCCATCGGGGGTGACGGCTACCGACCAGATGATGCTACCATGTCCGTATAAGGTGGTATGACAGTGGCCGGTTTCTAAATCCCAGAGTTTAAGGGTGCGATCGTTACTCCCGGAAACGATAGTTGTGCCATCGGGAGTAACGGCAACGGCTCTCACAAAATGGCTATGACCCTGCAACGTTTGCAGACAGTTCCCCGTCCGGACATCCCAGGTTTTGACCGTCCCATCATCGCTACCCGAAACCAGGGTTTTGCCATCGGGGGTGACTGCCACGGACCAGACTGCGGCAGAATGTCCTTGGCACAACACCAAGGGTTTACCCTCGACTTGCCACAGATAAATTTCCCCATTGGCATCTCCCGTGGCAAACCACTCCCCATCGGGACTAAATGCTGCGGATAAAACCGTTCCAAAGACGGTTGTAAAGGTACAATGTTTTAAATTCGCTTCCGTTAAATTGACATTTCTTAAATTAGCCGAGGTAAAATCAGCCCCTAAGATGACTGTATCTCGGAGGTCACTATTATCTAGGGCATTGGGGTCAAGTTTTAACAGTAATGTAACCGCATTTCCGCCTAGATATCCTGCTTCAGTTTCACATTGACCTTGGGTGGATTGGACTAATTGTAATAATCGATTTTTGGTGGTTTCTCCTGGGTCAACACTGGGCAATAATAGCTCTAACACCGCTTGGGTTAAGGGTGCTTTGCCAAAGGTTTGGGAGAGTTCGGACGGAGGGGGGAACTGTTTGAGGTCGGCAAATTCTGCAAAATCCGGGGCTAAAATGCCCAATTCCACGGCAAATTTGTAGGCGACAAAAAACTCTAAGAGTGAGCGATGGGCGGGAGTATAGTCCCCTTCGGCATTACGAATTAGCATGGTTTGAGCCATCATGTCATAATGCCAGTGGTCTAAATCTTTTTGTTGTTGGACCACGGTACTGAACAGGCGACGCAGGCGGTTGGGAAATTCTCGGAAGTTGAGACTCATGCGATCGCTAGAGAGCATTTCCCAGGACAATTCGCAGAGGAAATATAACTTATCCGCCATTGAGGTAAACGTGCGCTCAGTTTTAATATCCCGTTCCATTTTGCGGCGCACGGCATAAAAGTAAATTCGCGATAAATCAATCGGTTTTCCTGACTCAATTTCTGGTAAGGCTTCCAAGATTAACTCAATCATCACCGGACGTTTTGCCAAATCCAATAATTTGGTATTTCTCATGACTTTTTCCACCGTTGCCGCTGTTGCCCGTTTGCTAATCACATCGCGGATTTGGGTGGAATTGAGCTTTTCAATTTCCAGAACTTCAAATTGAGGCGTTGCCCCAATTAAATTAGCAGTGGAGGCTTTTAATTCCGCATTTAAAAGGGCGCGTCCTTCTTGAGCTTCGGGAAAATGTTCGGTCCGACAGGTGAGGATGACTTTGGACCCGGGAACGACGACTTTGGCGAGTTCCCAAAAGTTATTAATCATTTGTTGGCGATCGACTTTGGCGGCCATTTCATCAAAGCCATCAAAAATTAATAACAATTTGCCCATGCGATTCAATTGCTCAAAGGCAGAATAACCGGGTAAGCCAATTTCATGCTGCCGGAAAAAGAATTCCGAAAACAAGGATTCGACGCTGACTGCTTTGGCATAATCCCGTAAGGGAATCACTAAAGGCAGGCGAGGACGAGGCAATCCTTCTTCTTTGGCAGCGCGATATTTCTTAACCGTTTCCCAGGCATAATGCAGGGCAAACCAGGTTTTTCCGGTGCCAAATTCTCCTAAAATTGAGATATGTTCTTTCGCAGGGTCATCCACCCAACGGTTGATATAGCGGTCGATCCAGCCGTTGCGTTCATCGTACCGACTTTTGGCAATCCGTTGGTGGGTGATGGGGTCTAGTTCTTCTTTGGTACAGGCCAGGGGGACATATAAGCGCTCAATGTCGCGCTGCATGACTTCGGCTTCTAACCAGTCGATATATCGACTAAAATCTGCTACTTCATCGATGAGTTCGTCAAAGGTGTAGCAGAATAAAACATCATCATTTTCAACAATATCCACTGCCGCTTGACTAATCCGCCTCGGGGCAACTAACCAACCTTCATCGGCTTTTTGAACATCGACAGATTCCCGTAAATGATTGACATCACTAATGGTAACTTCCCCTTCAATGCCCCGGACTACGATGCGATCGAACCCGCGACGAGCGCGGATATTAATAATCCATTCAAAGTAAGTGGGGGTTTGAACTTCGTAGGACTCGAAGTCATATAATGCTTCTAGCCAGTTGCGTAATTGCCGAGCAAATTCTGACTGAAACCGAGGGGTTTGAGTGGCCGCAGGAAGAATGGGGTCGGGGTCGCTGGCGGTGAGTTTGGCAATTTCTTGGCGGAGGTCTTCCAGGGCATTGAGATTTTCCAGGCGCTCTAAAATTTGGTTGGTATTGTACCGCAAATCTTCAATTTTGCGAAATTCCAAGACTTCGGCAGGGGTGCGGGTGCGGTTGGCAATTTCCATGAAAATGCTGCTAAATTTTGCCAGTTCCCGCTGATAGTCAATATGGCTTTCGCGAATTTTATCCCCCAAGGCAAAGCCATCGATATAGGATTCGGCTTCGTTGAGGAGGGTATAGGGGTCGTTGCGATCGAAGGCTTTCCGAAAGCCGTGATAAATTTCGTTTTGGCGGAAGAGTTCGAGGACGAGTTGGAGTTGGTCTACGTCGAAGTTATCGAGGTTTTGAATGCCATATTCGACTAAGGCATACCGATAAACTCCGGTAAAATCTGCCGGAGGATGGTCTGCATCAATTTGAAATTTTTTGAGTAATTTAATAACTAATTCGTTGCGTCTAGCGGTATTAATGATGACGGGAGTGGCAACGCGAGCGATCGCCAGAATCGCCCGAACGATCTCGTCAATTCCTACCATAGTTTTTTCCTCGATCTGCGATAGCTAATAACCTATAGGTGGGACAGCAATGGCTGTTTAGGGAATGGGGGGTGGGTTTCGGGTCAAACCCTGAATCCGTCGCGGGTGGGGTTGGTTGTCGGTTGCGATCGCGGCCCTGATCATCACTGGGGGTAAATGAGGTTGCGGTGGAGTCCTCATCAAAACTAGCGCAATTTTTCCAAGTTAGCCTAGGGTGGGTAACCCACAGTCGATGAGAAAGGGGGGGACGCCCTCTGTTTATTCTATTCGGTGGGGAGACCTAACCCCCCAACCCCCTTCCCTACAAGGGAAGGGGGAGCCGGAAGGGGGAGACCTAACCCCCCAACCCCCTTCCCTACAAGGGAAGGGGGAGCCGGAGGGTTGACAAGAGTAGGTTTTTTACCCTTAAGAGCACCTCCGGTTCCCTCCCCTTGCCAAGGGGAGGGGACCGGAAGTGTTCTTAAATGTGAGGCAAATCCCCCTGAACATAAAAAACCTACCGTTGTAAGGAGCCGGAGGGGGCAGAATCAAAGCCCCTCTCCTCTTAGGAGAGGGGTTTGGGGAGAGGTCTCTTTCTCAAATTCACCAACCCCCTCCCCTACATAAAAAAAAGCCAGAATCAAAGCCCCTCTCCTCTTAGGAGAGGGGTTTGGGGAGAGGTCTCTTTCGGGGAGCCCGATCGCATCACCCAAACCCCGCCCCCAAGTGCCTTAAAACCCACAAACCCTGACAATCAAAGCCTTTTCCGCCCCTAAACCCGACTAACACGATGCGGAATAGGGGGAAATACAACGGAAGACAATGCCAGTCTAGGGACCTCTGGAGTGGGACCCCCATCGGTAATCTCCCCTATTAGGGCCGAGATGCTATGTTTCAGATTAGCGAACCAAGATTTAACATAGAAATAACCCCTTGGGAAACTTTGTTGATGAGTTACTGTCCGAATCCCGATTGTCCGAATCCGATAAATCCTGACCTGACGACGTTTTGTCGCGCCTGTGGCACTAAGTTGGTGTTGGCACAACGGTATCGTTTGGTCAAACTGATCGGGACGGGGGGGTTTGGCAGAACGCTGTTGGCACTGGATGAGTTCAAACCCTCGAAACCGCAATGTGTGGTTAAGCAATTTTATCCCCAATCCCAACAGAATGCCGAGAAGGCGAATCAATTATTTCAGCAAGAGGCAATTCGTCTGGAACAATTGGGCAAACATTCCCAAATTCCTGAACTGTTTGCTCATTTTGAACAGGAAAATCGGCAATATATTGTCCAGGAATTTATTGATGGACAAAATTTAACGGAAGAACTCGCCGAACAAGGTCGATTTTCTGAATCAGCCATTGTTAGTCTGCTGGAAGATTTATTGCCGGTTTTAGATTTTGTCCACAAAGGCAAGGTGATTCATCGGGATATCAAACCGGAAAATATTATTCGCCGTCGTCACGATCGCAAGTTAGTTTTGGTCGATTTTGGGGCGGCTAAATATGCCACAGGAACTACTCTGAATCAAACCGGCACTACCATTGGCACTAAAGGTTATGCGGCCCCGGAACAAACTTTTGGCAAGGCGGTATTTGCCAGTGATATCTACAGTTTGGGGGTGACTTGTATTCACTTGTTGACCAGTCGGGAACCGTTTGAGATGTATGATGCAATGGAAAGTACCTTTGTTTGGCGCGAGTATTTAGGGGTCAATAAAGTGGGCGATCGCCTCTCAACAGTCCTAGACAAGGCGATCGAAAGTAGTGTGAGACGGCGCTATCAATCGGCGGAGGAACTGATCCAAGGGTTGAAGGCAACCCCGTCCAAGGTGAGTAGGAACATTACTCCCCAATCTCGCTCTCCTGCATCAACCCCTCAACGGGCGATCGCCACTGTGCGAGTGAGTACGCCTCCGATTACCGTCTCGGAAATTGGCAGTTTGGTGGGACATGGTGCGCCGGTTAAAGCGGTTGCCATTAGTGCCAATGGTCAGTTGTTAGTTAGTGGTAGTCGTTCTGGGATTAAATGGTGGCAACTCCATGAGGGTCAAGAATTGCCCACCCTGCGCAGCAGTTGGCCCGAGGAACCCTTTGCTGGGGTGAGCGCGATGTCTTTTTCCCCCGATGGCCGATTGTTGGCCGCAGGTAGTGGCGGTGGGGCGATCGCCTTGTGGGATGTGACGTTACGCAGGATTCTGCGCTTGCTGAAAGCGCCATCGGGGGTCAAGTCTGTAGCGTTTTCCCCCGATGGCAGACTGTTGGCGGCAGGAGGAACTGATGGGGCGATCGCCCTCTGGGAAACCTCTTCTTGGCGGCTATTTCGCCCCCTGATGGGTCATTCTGCTGCGGTCAACTCCGTGGCCTTTTCTCCCGATCGCCGCACGTTAGTCTCCGGAAGTGAGGATACTTCCGTTGTGTTTTGGGATGTGACGACTCAGGCGGATACACAGACGGGATGGGGACGTTCAGGGTCCGTGAATGCGATCGCGATTTCTCCCTGTGGTCGTTTCCTCGCCAGTGGTTGTGCGAATCGCACCATTTTGTTGTGGGAACTGCCCTCGGGACAACAACTCGGCACCCTCACCGGCCATTCCACCGGAGTCAATTCCGTGGCTTTTTCCCCCGATGGCGCAACCCTCGCCTCGGGAAGTGATGATACTTCTATTGTGCTATGGGATGTCAAAACTGGACAAGAAAAGCGCACCTGCTGGGGGCGATCGGGGGTCGTCTATGCCGTCGCCTTCACTCCCGATGGCAATACCCTCGTCAGTGGAACCGAGGATACAACGGTGAAAATTTGGCAGTTGCGAGGATAATCTATCTTCACCGCACCTGAACCATTTTTATTCCTCGTTGAGTCTTAACTCAATCTCGGGTTTTCGGTCTAAGGGCAAGATGATTTCAAATTCAGTGCCGACCCCCTCTTCGGAGTTGAGATTGAGTTGACCTTTATGTTTATCCCGGACAATTTCATTACTAATGGCTAATCCTAATCCTGTCCCTTTGCCTACGGGTTTAGTGGTAAAAAAGGTATCAAAAATTCGCTGTTGAATTTGAGCAGGAATTCCCATCCCATTATCTGCAATTCGGATAATCACTGCGGATTGGTCTTCACGGTTGATTAGTTCCGTGGCGATGGCTAACTGCGGCGTCCAAGTTGGATTTTTATTCAAATTACCGGCTTCTTTTTCTTTCCGTTCTAATAAAGCATCAATGGCATTTCCCAGCAAATTCATAAAAACTTGGCTCAACTGCCCGGAGTAGCAGTCCACCAACGGCAAGTCTCCATAGTTTTTCACCAGTTTAATATCATACTTGATTTGATTGTTTAAAATCAACAGGGTACTATCCAAACATTCATGCAAATCTGCTGGTTTACGCGCCGTTTCATCCAGATGAGAAAAGTTTTGTAACCCGCCGACAATCTTCGTGAGTCGGTCTGAACTCACCACCAGAGATTGCACCAGTTTGGGTAAATCGTTCCTTAAAAACTCTAAATCAATATTCTCGATTGTTTCGGCAATTCTATCCGAAGGCGTCTCCACTTCCTCCTCATATACTGACACCAGTTCTAGCAAGTCTTGACAGTAGTTGGCTAAAAATCCCATATTTCCGGAAATACAATTCACGGGATTTTTAATTTCATGAGCAATTCCCGCCACCATCCGCCCTAAAGAGGCCATTTTTTCCGTTTGAATGGTATGGGACCGGGTTTGCTCTTGCAGCATCTGGGTGGTGAGTTCATAGATTTGGGATTGGGCGATCAGTAACTGATGAACGTCTAAGAGGCGATAGACATCCGGTTCCATTTCGACCACAATCGGTTCATAGAGAAACTCCGGCGATCGGCTTAAAGATTGCCTTGCCGCCATGCCAATGGGGAGATAACTGGGAAAGGTGAGGGGTTCGATTTTTGTAAAGCTATGTAAAGATTTTAACGGTCGTCTGGAGAATAATTCAAGTCCGTAGGGACGGCTTAAATGTTCCAAAAATCTCCGTCGAGAAATCGTGCCAACAAACTTACCCGATTCGGTTAAAATAGCCCCGGGAAGCAGTGGGTTTTCGGCTAAGGCTTTCGCTAAGTCGGATCCGGGACAGGTGACTTCTATTTCAAAATCAAATAGGGTTAGGTCCGCGAGGGTGGAGTCTAAATTGAGTTTACCAACCAGTCGGTCTGGGGTAAAGGGAACGAATTGTTCTAAGTTTTGCATGGTTGTTGCAAGCATTACGGGTTTCCTCGTGATGGATAATGGGTATCATGAGAAATTAAAAAGTTATTTATTTTACAGAATCAACTTATTTTACAACACATCTCTCCTCTAGGTTAATTCGTTAACAAAGTTTAATTTAAAATTAACCTGGAATTAACCTAGGACCTAGAGACAGGAGTCCCGAATTAGGTCAAACAACCGGATGGACCTAATTGGTTACGGATTAGCAAAAAATTGGTAAAAAAACCCGGTTTTTCTTCTTTCTATGATACCCGAATCCTAGGGGGAAGTTTGATAACCGGAACCCAGATAGGGAGGGGATGAATTAAGGAACTCCTGTTAAGTCGTAGAGACTTGTAAATCCGTGGATTCCCACAAGTCTCCAGGCAAACAGGGAGGGGTTTAACATTGCGGATGTGTTAATTTTCGTGACAAATCGCGCAGTCACGACCCCCTTGCTTGGCGCGATAGAGGGCCTGATCTGAGGCGGCAATCAGATGTTCTAAGCAGTCATGTTTTGTGGGGATGACCGTAGCAATACCGATACTGAGGGTGATGCGATCGCAGACTGTGGAGTTCCGATGGGGGAGATGGAGGGTGGCGAGGGCCTTGCGGATGCGACTGGCAACGGCGATCGCCCCATCGGTGAAGGTATTGGGTAAAATTACCGCAAATTCTTCCCCGCCATAGCGCGCCACCAAATCCTCCCGACGATTGCCACATTCCTTTAAAACTCGTGCCACCTGTTGCAAACAGCGATCGCCAGCTTGATGTCCGTAGGTGTCATTATAACCCTTAAAAAAATCAATATCGCATAACAGCAAAGATAGGGGTTTTTTCTCCTCCTTTAGCCGGTCCCATTGTTGAGACAGATAGCGATCAAACATTCGCCGATTTGCGACTTGAGTTAATCCATCTAAAGTCGCCTGTCGGTGTAACTCTTGATTGGCAACTTCCAATTGTTGATACAGTTTTTGGAGTAATTCCGTGGCTAATTCGTGAATGTGGGCATGGGCGAGTAATAATTGATGCACGTCCAACAACCGATAGGTTCCCGGGGCAATTTCCACCACAATCGGTTCATAAAGCGAATCCGGCGATCGCGATAAAACCCCCTGGACTGCTGCGACAATGGTTACAGAGCTTTTAAACCGTAAATATTCAATTTGAGTGAACCGATATAAAACCTGAATCTGCCGTTTGTAAAATAATTCCAACCCATAAGGTCGGGAAAGCTGCTCAAAAAATCTCCCCCGAGAAATCATCCCTAACAGTTCACCTTCCCCCAGCAAAATCACCCCGGGCAGCAATGGATTTGCATTAAACGTTTCCGCCACTTCCCGTCCCATTACTTCCGCATTCACCTGATAATCATAAAGGGAGAGGGCCGATAGCGTAGACTCTAAATGCAACGTTTTCATACAGACCCGATCAGACAGTAAGAAGGATGGCTCTGGACAAGACTGATTCAAGATAGAAGAGTTCCCCAGATCTATTGTGTTCGATGTATAAAGTTTCATGTCTTCTCCATCATTTAGAAGGTTTAGCATTGCCTATTTCAGGGGGGAGTTAGCCGCCCTTGATTGTTGAGCCGTGAGGGTTCACCGGGGTTGACTAGAGTCTGTGCATTGATTTCCCGTCTGAAACACCGGGCGATCGGGTACAAAAAGGGCAAAATTCCGATAATAATATCGTAAACCGATTCAGGAGGTTTCTGGGCCATCCTACAGATTTTTTAATGTTTTGATACAATTACTGAGGATCATACTGATCCAATAGGAAATTTTTCTGGATTTTTCATAAATTGGATAAGATTAAATTAAATTTTCTTTAATGTTTTGTTAAACTTTAAATTAGTTTAAGCCCGGTTTCAATCATCCATTACCCTGATGATCCCGAGGGGTGGACCCGGGACAGCCGACTGCCCCAGTGGGACTGGACCCGGGAAAAAATGGAGTGGGGATCAGCCCAGGGGGAGGCGATCGCCAACCCCAGGTTTTCCCTTGCACCTTGTAATATAGTGAGGGCGGCTTGCACTGGGTTCCAATCTCAAGGGCATCCAGAGATTCTTCTGGATTCATTCCCGTTCCTTAACGGGAAGGATTGAAAGCAAAAGGCGACCCCACCCGGTCAACTATCTGGACTGATACCAAATCCAGTTGTTAAAAGTCGATTTTATTTCTTAGCCTGCGAAGGCAGGCTTCGTCTGTGTAGCCCCACCCTTGAGGGTGTGGGTTTTTATAGACTTTCCCCCCGGGTTAATTGATATAGAAGCTCCTCACTGCGAAAAATAGGCCGAACCGCATGATGAATCAAGTACACAACGCCTTTACCCTGTTTATGAGTCTGCTTGTAGAGGCTCTGCCATTTTTGCTCCTCGGGGTATTGCTCTCTAGTGCACTGTTGTTGTTCGTCGATGAAACAAAACTCATTTCATCCATCCCTCGCAACCCGGTCCTCGGGGCCTTAATTGGGAGTTCCATTGGGTTTCTGTTTCCCGTCTGCGAATGTGGCAACGTCCCCGTGGCGCGACGATTACTGATGCAGGGGGCCTCCCCCGCCGTGGCGATCGGGTTTTTACTGGCGGCTCCCACGGTGAATCCGATTGTGATTTGGTCCACTTGGACGGCATTTCGGGACCAACCGGAACTGGTCGTGTTGCGGGTGATATTTTCCCTGGGAATTGCCACGATCATTGGTTCAGTCTTTAGTTTCCAAAAAGATTTAACCCCCTTCGTCCAACCGATGGTAGCGCGGGCGATGGCTCAATCCTCTAAAGCTAAATCCTGCGATCCCCGCCCATCCAAGGATTGGTCCTCGGATTCTGAAAATACCTCCCCCCTGTTACAGTCAGGAACGTTTTTATTAGGGAGTCCAGGCAGTCCCCAGCGCCTCGATGCCACCACAATGGAAACGGTGTTATTGGCGTCGAAAGCGGGAAATTTGGGGGGTGCTGGGGTGGCCCTCCCGGTCGATCGCCTGTTTTCCCAGCGCCTGCGGTTGTTTGTGGAAAATGTCATGGCTGAACTGCGGGAACTCGGAGGGGTCCTCGTCTTCGGCAGTGCGATCGCCGCCATCATTCAAGTCGCCGCACCTCGGGACTTAATTCTCAGCTTAGGACAAGGCCCCGTGACTTCCATTATTGCCATGCTAGTCCTCGGCGCTGTCGTGTCCATTTGTTCCACCGTGGATGCCTTTTTTGCCCTCTCCTTTGCCTCCACTTTTACCA
>JAABSJ010000199.1 GCA_011390515.1 Oscillatoria sp. | reverse complement strand
TACTACGAACATGGAGAACGACTGAAGTCGTTACTACGAACATGGAGAACGACTGAAGTCGTTACTACGAACATGGAGAACGACTGAAGTCGTTACTACGAACATGGAGAACGACTGAAGTCGTTACTACGAACATGGAGAACGACTGAAGTCGTTACTACGAACATGGAGAACGACTGAAGTCGTTACTACGAACATGGAGAACGACTGAAGTCGTTACTACGAACTAAGAAAGAAATAGGTAAAATAAAGGCGTGTTCTATGAACACGCCTTTAGAAAAGCTTAGACTTCTACCTTGACTCCACGCCAGAAGGCGATATAACCTTTAATTTGCTTGGCAGCATCTTTAACATTGGGATAGTACCAGGCGGCATCTTTGTTCACCTCACCCTCAACCAGGATATCGTAATAACTGGCTTGACCCTTCCAAGGGCAACTGGTGTGGGTATTACTTTCTTGGAAATATTCCGACTTGATGGAGTCAGGGGGAAAATATTGGTTTCCTTCGACAACTTCACAGCGATCGCTCTCGGCTAAGATGGCTCCATTCCAGATGGCTTTGGGCATGATAAATTACTCCTGATTTAAGGGTCTGTTCACCATTATGGGCCGATCGCGGGGCAAGTGGAGTAGATTTGGGGGAAAACTAACCCGGGATTTCCACGGCGATCGCCGTTACCAAGCAGCGCAGTTTGGCTGCGGGACACCCGACACAGCTATCGTGGAGTTTGGTGGAAGAACGAGCACAAACCGAGTTTAACCAAAGTTCTCCCGTGATTGGACAGACGAAGGTGTTGGGGTCGATCGCCCGTTGTCGATCGAAGGTGTTGGGGTCGATCGCCCGTTGTCGATATGCCGCTAAAGAAATCACGGTCCCCCCTTCAGATAACGGTTGCCCAACCGTTGAGGGGGTTCCGTCAGGGGCTGGTGGGAGCATTCTCATCCGACTCCACCGATGCTGGGTGGTTGGATGCCTTAATAAAGGCGTTCCCATGTTTCTCCTCACATCACTTAAGTTATAAAAAAGCGTCAGGCTGGCAAGTTTCATCCCAATCCTTGTCAGCAAAGGCTATATCGAAACTTCTAGCAACCAGACCCGGTGACCGGATAAAATCAATGATCGGGACATTAACCCAAAATCCCGACTCAATTTAAGTCAATTTAAGAAAGATGCGGGTCGGTGACCCGATAAAATAAGGTGAAACTCAACGACAAACTGCCAGCCATGTCAGGCATCAGCCCCTTAAACGCCACTGCCCCGAATCAGTTAGAGCGATCGCTCAAGCATTTTTTCGGGCATGATAGCTTTCGTCCGGGACAGCGAGAGATCGTCGAAGCCGCCCTCCAAAATCGAGATCTGCTGATCGTCATGCCCACTGGGGGCGGTAAGTCTTTGTGCTTTCAACTCCCGGCCCTCCTGCGAAAAGGTTTAACCGTGGTGGTTTCACCCCTGATTGCCTTGATGCAGGATCAAGTCGAATCCCTCAAAAATAACGGCATTGCCTGCACTTTTCTCAATAGCACTCTGAGTTGGGAAGAGACGCGATCGCGGGAAACCGCCATTCTCCAAGGTGAAATAAAACTCCTCTATGTCGCCCCAGAACGTCTCCTGAGTGAACGATTTCTGCCCTTTATGGACCTCATCCGCGCTCAAGTGGGGATCTGTGGGTTTGCGATCGATGAAGCCCATTGCGTCTCGGAATGGGGCCATGACTTCCGCCCAGAATATCGGCAAATGCAACTGTTGCGCCAGCGCTATCCGGAAATTCCCATGATGGCCCTGACAGCCACGGCAACCGATCGCGTTCGTCAAGATATTACCCAACAACTGGCCCTGCGTGACCCCAAAATTCACATCGCCAGTTTTAACCGCCCGAACCTCTATTACGAAGTTCGTCAAAAAAACAAGCAATCTTATCGCGAATTAGTCAAGCTGATTCGCGAAAGCAAGGGTTCAGGAATTATCTACTGTCTCAGTCGTCGCCGCGTAGATGAAATCGCCTATAAATTACAGCGCGAAGGCATTGATGCCATCCCCTATCATGCCGGAATGAACGATCAGGAACGCACCCTCAATCAAACCCGCTTTATTCGCGATGATGCTCAGGTGATTGTCGCCACCATTGCCTTTGGTATGGGCATCAATAAACCTGATGTCCGCTTTGTGGTGCATTATGATTTACCCCGGAATATTGAAGGCTATTATCAAGAATCGGGACGGGCCGGACGGGATGGAGAACCGGCGAATTGTACGATGTTTTTTGGCTATGGTGATATTAAAACTATTGAGTATATTATCGACCAAAAAACCGATGCGGATGAACAACGAATTGCTCGCCAGCAGTTGCGACAAATTATTAATTATTCAGAAAGTACCGTTTGTCGGCGCACGATTCAACTGGGGTATTTTGGGGAACGATTTCCGGGCAGTTGTGAAAACTGTGATAATTGTAGACATCCCAACCCGACAGAAGATTGGACCATTGACGCCATGAAGTTCCTCTCCTGTGTGGCGCGCTGCAAGGAACGATTTGGGATGAAGCACATTATTGATGTGTTGCGCGGGTCTAAAAATCAGAAGGTTTTAAAATATGGCCATGAAACGCTTTCTACCTATGGGATTGGATTAGATAAAACCGCTGATGATTGGAAAATGCTAGGCCGATCGCTGATTCATCAAGGGTTGGTGGAGGAAACCACTGATGGGTATTCGGTTCTCAAGTTAAATGAGGGCAGTTGGGAGGTGATGCGAAAGCAACGGCAGGTGTTTATTGCGGTTCCCAAAGCGCCGGTGAATACAGAAATGACCGATCGCGATCGCAAAAAGGCCGAGGTGGAAATGTTGCTCGATCGCCTGAGATCGCTACGGAAGGAAATCGCCGATGAGCAATCTGTCGCCCCTTATATGGTATTTGCGGATTCGACCCTGCGATTAATGGCGCAGCAACGTCCCCAAACCTTAGATGAATTTGGCAATCTTTCGGGAGTGGTGGGATATAAAGTTGACCAATATGGCGATCGCTTTGTGACCGAAATTGGCGAGTATTGCCGAACTTATGGACTCTCTTCTGTGGGGATGAATCGAGGCAGCAATGGCACTGGGGAGTTGGATGCTGCCGGGGAAGAGTTATTTGAGCAGTTGCGCGTCCTGCGTCGGGAAATCGCCAATGAGCGAGGGGTTCCGCCCTTTGTGGTGTTTGGAGATAGTACCTTGAAAGCGATCGCCCAGCAACGTCCTCAATCGTTGGCGGCATTGAAACAAATATCCGGGGTGGGAGAGTATAAATTGGCGGAATTTGGCAGTCGGTTTATTACTGAAATTCAAGCCTATTGTCAACCACGAGGACTCCAGGAAAACGCACCGCATGTCATTCCTGAATCCGTGATGAAATCCGACCCTTCTTTGACGCAGATACTCACCCTAGAATCCCATCAAGAGGGGATGAGTGTGGCTGAAATTGCGGCGAAACGGAATTTGAAAGAAACAACGGTGGAAGGTCATTTAATTGAACTGCTGGAAATGGATCAGCCGGTGGATATTCACCGCTTGGTTCCAGTGCAAAGGCAGCAGGTAATTATCCAAGCGTTGCAATTGTTGGGTTCTAATCTACTCAGGCCGGTTTATGAACATTTAGGGGAAAAATATAGCTACAATGAGCTACGGTTAGTCCGGGCGGCTTGGCAACGGAATCTCTGTGGGAATCTTCAGTCTGTAGAGGAGGAATTGGAGTTTTAAACGGGTGATGGATTGACTGGGTTGCTCTCGGTTAAGGGGGCTAATAATGGTAAGGTGGAAACAGACAAGGCCCGATGAGGGAGGAGAGATTCGAGTTAGGGCAATGCACCGTCCGAACTGGCCTCCTCTCGACTGTTCTTGTGATTAAATTATTGATTTGTTTTGTGACCCAGAGGAGGCAGTCATGACCGAGTTTATGGATTTTCTCAGACATAAATATGCTTATGTGGCGATCGGGGAATTCAAACCGGGTAAATTTGAAGAAGCCAAGCAACTGTACGCCAAAGCCGTTTCTACTTACACCCAAGGGTTTAAGGGAGCCTATTTACTGCAACAGCCGAATACTGATAAGGGAATTGCGGTGATTTTTTGGGATGATATCGACGCGATGGAGTCTAACCACAGTGAGGCTTATGCGGCCATTTTAAACGAAATTTCCCATTTATTTGCTAAACCCCCGATGACGGCGTTCTATGACGTTTGTACCGAATTTCCGGCACCGGAGTCGGTGGCGGTGGAGTAAATCAAAAGTGGCTGTTGCAACAACCTGCGGGGGTTTAAACCCCCGCCTAACAGATCAAGTCGGTTGAAACCGACTGAAAACACCACGGGATAAGACTTGCAGTCGTCTTTAGACGACTTTAGCTATGAGGCGGGGGTTTAAACCCCCGCCGGTTGTTCAGAATGATGCAAGATGTCACGAGGAAACGACTGGGACTGTGAGGAAACGGTGGATTGCGTGTCATCACTTCGAGGCGATCGCGACTGGTTCAACAACAGCAGCTTTTTCCTCCCCTTGGAGGCAATTTAACTCTAAAGTTCTACCTTTTGAGAGAGCCAATCCCGGCCTAGGACTCCGCTATAGTAGGGGTGAGAAATCCGGTTTCTTTAAAAAATTTCGGATTCATCCCAAATCCGGTTAAGCCTCTGATCACCCCATTAAATGTCAAACCGCTTATCCCCAACTATAAAATCCACAACTCAGGTTAAATTATTATGTCTCCAGCTTTTTTACTCAGCCGAATTCTGCTTAAATTCGACCCTGAAACCAAGGAACGAGTAGCAGATTTATCCGCCGTTACTTTTACTCCAGATGGGTCTTTATGGGTCGGTTCCGATGAATTGCTCACTCTCGAACGGCTTTCTTTAATTGAACCTTATGTGTATGGAAATCATGAACCCTTTGAAATCGGAGAATTTATCGAGTTATTTAATAACAAAGATGAAATTGATATCGAAGGAATGGATTACTCTGATGGATATCTGTGGTTTACCGGGTCTCATAGTACAAAACGCAACAAGCCCAAAGGGAAGAATTCCGAAAAAGATATCCGGAGACTATCGGAAATTAAAACCGATGCTAATCGCTATTTATTCGCCAGAATTCCCATTCAACAGGGAATTCCCGTGCAAGCCTGTCCAGACCCCTTAAATGGCGATCAACAATTGACTGCTGCTTCCTTGGAAAAAACTGAATCCGGCAATATTTTAATAGACGCCCTGGAAAAAGACGTTCATTTTGGTTCAATTGTCGCCTCTCAGGTTCCCAGCAAAGAAAATGGATTAGATATCGAAGGATTGGCTGTTCGCGGGTCTAAAATTTTTATGGGGTTTCGCGGTCCGGTTCTGCGAGGTTGGGCGGTGATTATTGAACTAGAAGTCGAAGAAAGCGAACCGGGAATTTTAACCCTCAAAGAAATTGGACCAGAAGGACGACTGTATAAAAAGCATTTTTTGGATCTCAGTGGGTTAGGAATTCGAGAATTATGTTTAGAGGGAGATGACCTAATTATTTTAGGGGGTCCAACTTTAGATTTAGACGCGGGAATGAAAATGTTCCGGTTGACTGGGGTATTTGAGCGGAAGGGAGATACGCTCATTGCTCAGGATGACAAGGAATTAAAACTTTTATTTGATTTACCGTTTAAGTTAGGAACCGATCGCGGCGAAGGGTTGGCCCTTATGCCTTGTTTGGGACAACCCAATTCTTTATTAGTGGTTTATGATTCCCCGGACCCAGGGAGAATAGTCCATAGTGATTCAGTCTTTGGGGATGTGTTTCGCCTGTGAGCATTCATTTAGCAATCCTAAATGATTTGTAACATTTTCATGGACCCTCGGATGTTCTGGGCCGCCGACGAGAAAGGGGCCGCCGACGTCTTCCACAACTGATTTAGGACTGCTATTGATAGGACTTACGCATTACCCCTAAATGTAGAGGCGATTCCCGAATCGCCTCTACATTTAGGACCAAGGCAGGTTTCACCGGGGTCACCGACAGGGACCGTTGGTGGAGCCTGCCTTTGCTTATAAGGCTTGCAAGTCGGAAAAGCGCTCGGGACAGAACAGGGCGACTCCAACGGCAATCACCTTACCACTATAGAGTCCCCGCGCTTGTAATTGCGCTTGGGATAGGTTTTCTTGGGCGAGGGACTCGGCGACTTCTGTGGCAAAGTCCTCGACGGAAGACCCAGCAGCAAGAGCGTTACAGGCATTTTGACCCAACTGTTGTGCCTGTTGACTCCCCACCTGTTGATGGACTTGGAGTTCCTCTGGGGTCAACAGTCCTTGTAAAACGGCATCAAATTCTTGAGCATAAGCCGGAGTGAGAGAGCATAAAACCAGGGAAGTGCTTAGACAAGCCAGGGATGTTTTCAGCATAATTTTATGTTAAGAAAGCGATGATATGGTTTCCCGTTCAACGAGTGAGCCAGATGGGGGAAAGCTAAACGGTTTAAGTTACCCCTGCATTATAGGGGGAGTGGGGAAAGTCAGCTTAGGGGGCGATCGCCCCCCCACCAGGTGAATTTGACCTAGGCAAATCCAAAAACCTTTACCCTCGGCTAAATCGAGAACGGCGCAAAGGAAAGAGGGGTCTGAAACTGGGGGATTTTTCCCCCTCGACAAGTTGGGTCCGTAGGCTATAGTAGCGATGCAGGCCCTAAATAAGGCGAGTTTCAATCATGGGGTGTAGCTGCCGTTGAGGAAGCGCCCTGACATTATAGATAGGGCGGTTTGGTGGACCCAAATTTTCTAACGGATGGAGACGCGCTATGGAAACAATCAGGCGTTAATTGGCCGCATTTTCTGAAGTTTAATGACGGAAAGAATGGGGGTTTAGAAAATTATGATCGGAGATTCCGGACAGTATAAACCTTTGCTCTGTTTATTAAAATACCCCGGAGCTATCCGGGTAAAATTTTCATAAAATTCCGCTGACCCCCTATCCCTTGTACCTGGAATCTATGCACCGAAAGTCCTTGATTGGGTTGCTGTTATTTCTGTTGACCCTGGCATTGGTGATTACCCTGCAACCCCGGTTATCAGCAACCCCCTCTAGCGATGGCGATCGCCTCGCGCCCCCCCCCTTAATCGCCCAGACTGCCTCATCCAGCGCCCGGGTTGAGCCACCGAGATCGCCATCGGAACCCTTGAGCTTTCCCGTTCCCACTGGGAGGGGAATCCCGAATCCCTTTCCGCCACGAACCCAGGATCCACTCACCGCCATTACCCGCAGCGATGAACCTCGGTTTCGGGAGGGGGAGGACGGATCCCAAAGTCAACCGACCTATCTCACCATTGACATTCTGTGGATTTTATTATGCTCCGGCTTGGTCTTCTTGATGCAAGCGGGATTTATGTGTCTGGAATCGGGACTGACTCGCTCTAAAAATAGTATTAACGTTGCCGTTAAAAACTTTACCGACTTTGGCTGTTCCGTGACGTTATTTTGGGCATTTGGATTTGCCCTAATGTTTGGAACATCCTTCCAAGGCTGGATTGGCGGCAGCGGATTCTTTTTAAAAACCGATTTACCGGCCTTTGATTTGGCCTTCTTTTTATTCCAAGCAATGTTTTGTGGCACCGCCACCACCATTGTCTCCGGTGCCGTCGCGGAACGGATGAAATTCGGGTCGTACCTGTTAATCGCTTGCCTAATTTCTGGCCTAATTTATCCAATTTTTGGACATTGGGCCTGGAATGGCGTCGAGCAGGGGGCGCTAATGGGATGGTTGGGAAAACTGGGATTTGTGGATTTTGCCGGTTCTACTGTGGTCCACAGTGTGGGAGGGTGGGTGTCTTTAGCCAGTTTACCGATTGTTGGGGCGCGTGCAGGTCGGTTTCCCAAGTTCGGGAAGGCGGAAAAAATCCACGGTTCTAACCTGCCAATTTCGGTGTTGGGGGCGTTAATTTTGTGGTTGGGGTGGTTTGGATTTAATGGCGGCAGCACCCTGGCCCTGAATGAAGATGTGGCCCGGGTGATTGTGAATACGGTCCTGGCGGGGGTCGCTGGAATGATGACCGCTTTGATTACGGGGTGGTGGTCCCGGGAGATTCCGGAAGTGGACCGGCTGATTAATGGGTCCCTGGCGGGGTTGGTGGCGATTACTGCCGGTTGTCATGGGGTGACAGCTATTTCAGCGGTGACAATCGGGGCGATCGCCGGGTTGGTGGCGATCGCTGTGGAGTCTGTGTTAATCCGATGCCAGTTGGATGATGCCGTGGGTGCGATTCCCGTCCACCTCGGCGGCGGCATTTGGGGAACCTTAGCGGTGGCATTGTTTGGGGACTTGGAACTGTTGGGAACGGGGTTGAATCGCCTTGAACAGTTAGGAGTGCAGGTTTTAGGGATTGTGAGTTGTTTTATGCTTGCCTTTGGGATTGCTTACTCGTTCCTTTCGGTGGTGAATCGATTTTCCCCGTTGCGAGTATCGGCATCGGATGAGTATATTGGCTTGAATGTTTCAGAACATCGTGCGAAAACGGAGATTTTGGACCTGTTTCGGGTGATGGATGCCCAGGCGAAAACCCAGGACCTGACGTTACGAGTGCCGGTGGAACCGTTTACGGAGGTGGGTCAAATTGCCGATCGCTATAATCAGGTGATGAATGCCCTAGAAGAGGCAGTGACGCGGACCGATGCGATCGTTAGAACCGCTACCGATGCGATCGCCACCTTTAACGCCTTGGATTTTCAAATCATGAGCGTTAATCCTCGGGCAGAAATGATTTTTGGCTATCAAAAATCTGCCTTATTGGGAATGTCCCTGGCTCAAATCATTGAATTTGGCCTAGATGTTTTATATTGGCAATCGGATAAAACCCTCAAAATCCAACAACTTTTATCGGAAATTGTCGCCTCGGGACAGCCTCATGAACTCGTGGGAATTCGCGCCGATGGCTCTAAATTTCCCTTAGAAGTATCGATTACGGAAGCCAAGTTCCGAGACATCGCCTTTTATACCGGAACCTTTCGCGATATTACCTCTCGCAAACAAGCTCAAAAAGCCTTAGAAGAAAGTGAGGAACGGTTTCGCCGTTTATCCGGGGCAACTTTAGAAGCCATTATCGTTCATGAGCATGGGAAAATCATCGATGTTAACCGAACTTGTGTGAATATGTTTGGCTATCCCCTCTCGGATTTAATTGATCGCAATGGGTTAACTTTGATTGTCCCCGAAGACCGAGATTTGGTCCTCAAGCATATCGTCAATGGGTATGAAAAACCCTACGAAGTCACCGGATTAAAACAAGATGGCACTCGCTTTCCCATTGAAATAGAAGGGCGAGTTCTCCCCTCCGAAGGGCGGGAATTGCGGGTGGCTGCGATTCGAGATATTACCGAACGCAAACAAGCGCAAGCGGCATTGCAAGACAGTGAAGAACGATTTCGCGCCGTGATGGAACAGGCAGCAGATGGGTTTATTATCCATGATTTAGAAGGGCAGATTATTGAGGTCAATCATGCGGTTTGTACCAGTTTAGGATACAGTCGCCAGGAGTTGCTCGATCGCTCAATGGCGGACCTTGAACAAAAGTTACCCTTTGCCACCCTCCAACAACGCTGGCGGGAAATGATTCGCGGGGTTCCCCTTGCTTTAGAAGGGGTGCATCGTCGCCAGGATGGAACTACATTTCCGGTGGATGTGCGGGTGGGATTATTGGAGGCGGGGAACCGCAAATTGTTGTTAGCCCTTTGTCGAGATATTACGGAACGCAAACAAGCGGAAATTGCCTTACGGAATGAACAAGAAAAGTCGGAACGGTTGTTATTAAATATTTTACCGGAGGCGATTGCTACTCGCCTCAAGCAGGAACAAGGCACGATTGCCGATGGATTTGCCGAGGCCACGGTATTATTTGCAGATATTGTGGGGTTTACTAAGTTAGCATCTCGGGTTTCGCCCACAGAATTAGTTCATTTACTGAATGATATTTTTTCGACCTTTGACTTGCTGGCGGAACGACATGGGTTAGAAAAAATCAAGACCATTGGCGATGCTTATATGGTGGTGGGGGGATTGCCGTTACCCCGGGAAGATCATGCGGAGGCAATTGCTCGAATGGCCCTGGATATGCAGCAAGCCGTGATTGATTTTAGCACAAAAATTCGCGAACCCTTTACGATTCGCATTGGCATTAATAGCGGTCCCGTTATCGCCGGGGTGATTGGGTTGAAAAAGTTTATTTATGATTTATGGGGGGATACGGTGAATATTGCCTCCCGCATGGAATCTCATGGGATTCCTGGTGCAATTCAAGTCACGGAATCGACTTATTTGCGCTTAGAAGGTAAGTTTATCTTAGAAAAACGCGGTCCGATTCAGGTGAAGGGGAAGGGTAAAATGACGACTTATTTACTCAAGAATGAAGTCATGGTTAAAGGGTTGACATCATCTTTGTATAGCTAGTCTAAATCAGTTTGGCAATGGACCCTCACCCCCAACCGTCGGCGGTTGGGGGCCGCCGACGTCTTCCACAACTGCTGCAAGGACTGCTATATAGCAGTCCTAAACGATTTATAACATCTTCTTCTCCTGCAGGATGTTCTGGGCCGCCAACGGTTGGGGGCCGCCGACGTCTTCCACAACTGCTGCAAGGATTGCTATATATAGCAGTTCCCGGACTGATTATGTACTTTTTTGCATCCCCTCGGATGTTCTGGGCCGCCTGATGTTGGGGGCCGCCATCGCTGTACCTTATGGACATGAGAAAGCCTATATATAGGCTTTTTAAGTTTAGGGGTATTTGCCTTACTATTAAGTGCACTTCCTGTCCCCTCCCCTTGGTAAGGCTATGCGTTACTCGCATCTTTCTTAACAATTGATGAGCGTTTGCTCACCCCTGATGCGGCCCTCCTGACCTCTTGTCAATAAATCAGGTTGCTTATAAACAATATCTGAGTTGATTGGGGTGAAGTCAATGGCGAAAACCCTTGATTGGTAAGGCTCACAGAATGTTAAGAACTAAGTGAATCACATAATCATTCGTACTCGGGTGGTGAAGAACCCGAGTGCAGTATTAGCCAAGTCTGGGCGATATCATCAAGTCGCCTCAAACCCCGCCAAATCGTTTTGAGTCCAGGTTCTCCATCACCTTTACGTCCTAAAAATCCGCCCAGTTTAGCAATCCATCTAACGCATTGATTAACCGTTGGCATCTGTAAAGGGGGTTCGGCTACAACATGGATATAGCAGTAAAGTGCCTGCCACTGATGTGGTTCAAGAACCAGATCAGCCGGCTCTTCCGGATGAATTCGGCTCACGTAGGTGAGCCATAACAAGCGCCAAGCAACAATGTTGTAGGTAGCCAGAGCATTAGAGATTCGGTCGGCTGTTTTTAAGCAGGTAGACAAAAATAATTACACTGAGCCAAAAATATGCTAAACTAGATAAATGTCAAACCCATAAAGCAGAAAAAATGATATTCATACGTGAAATAAACGAACTGTCTCATAAGCTCTTGGACCGAATTTACAGACAAAGCCGCCACCATCAAGTTCGTACCA
>JAABSJ010000198.1 GCA_011390515.1 Oscillatoria sp. | reverse complement strand
CAGTCGTTTCCTCCCCACTTCTGCTCAATATCACCCCAAATTTATTAAAAAATATGAAAAAATCATCACCAAACCCCCGGTTCCCTCCAAACTAAAAAAGCCAGTTAAATTTTAAAATGCAAGATAAAGTTCTGGAATCTTGCCCGTTAAAGTTCATCGAGTCCACTCTAACTTAAGGAGAAGTTCATGCATCAGAAAAAAAGACTAGGCGTATTAACCAGTGGGGGAGACTCCCCGGGAATGAATGCTGCCGTTAGGTCCGTGGTTCGGTCGGCGATCGCCCAGGGAATCGATGTATTTGCCATTTATGAAGGCTATCAGGGGATAGTGGAGGGGGGTCAATGCAACCTAGAAAACCCGCGCCGTGTCGCCCCGGATGCGGAGGCTTGTATCCGCCAACTCCATTGGTATGACGTGGCGGGGATTTTGCATAAAGGGGGGACGATGATTGGAACGGCGCGATCGGCCCAATTTCGGACTCGGGAAGGTCGGTTGCAGGCAGTTCGGAATCTGTTAGCCAATGATATCGATGGATTAGTGGCGATCGGGGGGGATGGCACCCTCACTGGCGCTCACTTGTTCCGCAGTGAATGGCCCGAATTGGTGGATGAACTGCTAGAATGCGGTGAGATTGATGCCGAAGTTGCCGAACGTCACCGCCACTTAACCATTGTCGGATTAGCGGCATCCATTGACAATGATATGTATGGCAGTGATATGACCATCGGGACCGATACGGCACTCCACCGCTTAACCGAAGCCGTAGACTCGATTTCCTCCACGGCTGCCAGTCATCAGCGCACTTTTGTGGTGGAAGTGATGGGACGGCATTGCGGCTATCTAGCTTTAATGGGGGCATTAGCCACGGGTGCAGACTGGGTATTAATTCCCGAATGTCCTCCCGAGGGCGACTGCTGGGAGGAAAAAATGTGCCAAGTCTTACAAGCCGGTCGAGAATCCGGGCGTCGTGATACCATTGTGATTGTCGCCGAAGGTGCGAAAGACCGTCTTGGTAACCCGATTTCTTGTGAATATGTGCGCAAAGTGCTAGAAGAACAACTCGGGGAAGATGCCCGAGTTACGATTTTAGGCCATGTCCAACGAGGGGGGTCACCGACGGCATTTGACCGCAACTTAAGCACTTTGTTGGGTCATGCGGCAGTTAATGCCTTTCAAACGGCTACTCCGGAGACGGAATCGGTCCTGATTGGAATGCGGGGGAACCGGGTCTATCAAGCGCCTTTGATGCATTGTGTGGAACAAACTCATGCGGTGAGTCAGGCGATCGCCGATGGAGATTACGACAAAGCGATGGATATGCGGGGAGAGAACTTCAAAAATGCCTATCAAATCTTGCATACCTTGATGCAAGCTAAACCCAGTACCCCCGCCCATCATGACCTGAAACCCTTGAGATTCGCCATCCTCAACTGTGGTGCAACGGCGCCGGGAATGAATACGGCAGTTCGCGCTGCGGTCCGACTGGCGATCGACAAAGGACATACGATGTTAGGGGTCGAACATGGATTTCGCGGGTTAATTGAGGGGCACATTAAAGAATTAAACTGGTTAAGTGTGCGAGGATGGGCGACTACTGGGGGGTCTGAATTGGGGACGAGTCGCAAGATTCCCCAAAACAAAGATTTTTATGCGATCGCCCGTCAAATCGAACGCCATGACATTAATGGATTGCTGATTATTGGCGGTTGGAGTGGCTATCAAGCTGCCTATCAACTCTATTCCCAATGTGAAACCTTTCCCGCTTTCAATATTCCAATTCTCTGTATTCCTGCCTCGATTAATAATAATCTCCCGGGTTGTGAATTGAGTATCGGGGCTGATACGGCTTTGAATAATATCATCGAAGCGGTGGATAAAATCAAGCAATCGGCTGTGGCTTCCAATCGCTGCTTTTTAGTTAAAGTTATGGGACGCTATTGCGGCTATTTAGCGGTGATGAGTGGCTTGGCAACTGGGGCGGAACGGGTGTATATTAATGAGGAAGGGGTGGCTCTCACGGACTTGCAATCCGACCTCTCTACCCTGATTTCTGGATTTAAACAAGGGAAACGAGTGGGTTTAATTATCTGTAATGAAAATGCCCATCCGGTGTATGATAGCGACTTTATCTGTGATTTGTTTGCGGAAGAAGGGAAGGAAGTGTTTCAGGTGAGACAAGCGATTTTAGGCCATCTCCAACAAGGTGGCGACCCCACCCCCTTCGATCGCATCCAAGCCACCCGCTTCTCGGCGATCGGTTTAGATTTCCTGATAGAACAAGCCCAAAGACCTACACCCACCGGGGCTTTCATGGGAACCGAAGCCGGGAATGTGCGATTTATTGACCTGGGGATGATTCCGCGCATGGTAGACAAAGAACACCAACGACCGAAAGAACAATGGTGGATGGAAATCGCGGCGATCGGCAAAATCCTCGCTCACACTGCACCCCCAACTCACGGGTGAGTTTTTTAAGGGCACGGCTTCTGCTGTGTCCCTGACTGCTGTCTTGGAGTCAAACAAGGTAAACTAGAGGCAATGCTTTGAATCCTGGACCGGACAGATTTCCATGCCCAATCCTGTACAGCTTAATTTGTTTGACTCCGTTTCCCCTGAAGGCGACCCCGAATGCGGGAGTGCGATCGCCCAAAGAACCGGGACATTTACCGATAATATGAAACTGCCGATCCATCGGCGATCAAGGAGGTTTCTCAAAAACCAGTCGAAGAATTTATGACAAAACTAAAGAATTGTATTGAGCGTCATATTACTCAAATTATGATGATGACGCTGTTCGGAACCGGATATAAGTTTACTTGCTTACAAGAGGCGATCGCCAAACTCGATACCCTAGACTTAGAAACCCCTAACGGGGATTTTCAACGCTTTGAGGTGCTGATTGATTATAGCAATGGGGATTCAATCCGCGCCACATTTCAGAACAAACTGTTACTTGCAGACTTTTTACAAACTTTAGGGTAACGAGGCGGGTGGGGCACTCTCCTTGCCTGATTGTTCAAGTCCAGGGGGTTGGTGATGGAACCCGTTGGGGATACTCCTGATAGAACCCTCCGCAAAAAATTTCCTAAAATCCCAATTCCTAGGTTAGGATAACTCTAGACCTCTAACCAATCTGATTGAGCCTGTTGTAGGAGTAACTGGAACCTATGTTATCTGCAATGACCCTATTTGACGAAGGGTTTTATTTGGCTAGAAATTCTGATGTAGCGGCAGCCGTTGCCAGCGGTATATTCAGTAGTGCGGCCCAGCATTTCTTGGCGTTTGGAGAACAGGAAAAGCGCGACCCGAGTGCGTTTTTCCAGACCGATTACTATCTCTCGCAAAACCCCGATGTAGCGGCGGCAATTTCTCCAACCCTGACGGCGGTTGACCATTTTATTAATTTCGGACACCGGGAAGGGCGCAATCCGACTCCCTTTTTTAATACCAATTTTTACGCCCAAACCAATCCCGATGTAGCGGAGGCGGTTCGTCAAGACCCTCTGACGGGTTTCTTCGCTCACTATATCACATTTGGGGTGGAGGAAGGTCGCAGTCCCGTCGCCTTTTTTGATCAGAGTTATTATCTGGAACAAAACCCTGATGTTGCTGAGGTGGTTTCCCGAAGAGAGACGACGGCGATCGCCCATTTTATCAACTTCGGTCAGTCTGAGGGTCGCCTGCCTCGGCGCTTATTTAATGAGATGTATGTCTTCGGCGACAGTCTTTCTGATGATGGGAATTTGTTTACCTTAACCCTGGGATTATTTCCCCCACAATCCCTTTATGACAATGGCAGATTTAGTAATGGACCCGTCTGGTCAGAACTTCTCCCTCCTCGTCTGGGGTTAGCGGTGAATCCTCAGACCAATATTGCCTTTGGAGGGGCTACGAGTTCTGCTGTGAATTCTGTCAACTTGCAAAATCCCCTGTTACCCCCCTTGCCGGGGTTGCAGACACAAATTGAGAGTTTTCTTGAACAAACTCCTTTCTCTAATCCCAATGGATTATACACCATCTGGGCAGGTTCTAATGATTACCTGAATGCTGGAATTACAGATGTGAATATTCCAGTGAATAATGTCGTGAATGCGGTGACTCAACTGGCGGAGGATGGGGCTCGCAATTTTATGGTGATGAACCTCCCGGACTTGGGTCAGACTCCCGGAGTCAGAGATCGGGGACCGCAAGCGCAGCAAGTTCTTACCCAACTGTCTAATGCTCATAATACGGCTTTAGCCGCAGCGATGGCTAATTTAGACCAAAACCCAAATATTAATATTATTCTGGTTGATATCAATGGGTTGGTCAATGATGCGATCGCCAATCCGAATCAATACGGATTTACAAATGTCACCGACTCCGCCCTGCAATCCCCGGGAAGCGACCCCAATACTTTCCTATTTTGGGATGGCGTCCATCCCACCACGGTCAGTCATCAAATTATTGCCGATACCACCCTTAAAACGGTGACTGACTTATCTGAGTTGGTGAATGTGATTCTCTAAGGGGTTTGCAAAATATAAATCATCCAACCGTTAAACTGATATGTGTAGGGGCGCAATGCTTGCGCCCAAGGGCGCAAGCATTGCGCCCCTACATTGACGGGGCTACTACGAACGAACGTTTTGGCGATTTTATTTTTTGGAGTTCTCTAATCTCCAGAACCATTAGAAAATGCGGGCATCTCACTCGTGCAAGATCCCCGCATTTTCATCATTTTACCCTAGGGTTCTGAGCATTCTGCTCATCGGATTACTCTGGACTGAATTCGGCGATTTTTGCCATTGGGGTGAGGCTAGGTGCTTTGAAACCGATGGTTTCGCTCGATCGCACCTGGGCGTAGGCTTGGGTGGCTACACTGTTAATGGCAACGGTCGTATGGTCATACACCTGCATGGCAATTTTGGGATAACAACCGATCGCCACGATTGCTACCAAAAAACTCAATGCGATCGCGACTTCCCGAGGGCGACTATCAATAAATGCCGCTTCTCCCGGTAAAATACAATTCGTCCCAAAACAAACTGCTGCTTGGTTTTCAATGAAGTCTTCCCGTAACTCCGGATCGGTGATGTCACAAGCGGGAATTTCCTTCGACCCGTAGAAGGACCCGTGAAACACTTGGCGGACCATCGACAGCAGATAAATCGGGGTTAAAATGACCCCAATTGCAGCGAGAAAGACTACGGCAATCCGGAAGGTCAGGCTATAAAAATCACTGGTGGCAATCCCAATAAACACCGCCACTTCACTGGCAAATCCACTCATTCCCGGTAGGGCCAGGGAGGCCATTGCACCGGCAGTATAGAGGGCAAACACTTTGGGCATGAAAAGCCCAATTCCACCCATATCTTGCATGGTCATGGTCTGGGTGCGGTCGTAGGTTACCCCAGTTAAGAAAAACAGTACAGAGGCAATTAATCCGTGGGAAATCATCTGCAACATCGCCCCATTAATCCCGAGGTCGGTGAAGGAGGCAATCCCAATTAACACAAATCCCATGTGGGAAACGGACGAGTAAGCCAGTCGCCGTTTCATGTTGGTTTGGGCAAAGGAAGTTAATGCCCCGTAAACAATATTAACGACTCCCAAGGTGACTAAAACTGGGGCAAAATAAACATGAGCATCGGGTAGTAATCCCATGTTCATTCGCATTAATCCATAAGCACCCATTTTTAATAACACCCCGGCCAAAATCATCGAAACTGGGGCGGATGCTTCGCCGTGGGCGTCGGGAAGCCAAGTATGGAAGGGGAAGGCGGCGAGTTTGACGCCAAATGCAATTAATAATCCCGCATAGAGGGGCAATTGCAGGGCCAAGGGGAACTCTTTGAGGCCGATATCGGCAATATCAAAGGAAGCAGGGCCAGGTCCATAGAGGGCTAAGGCGAGTCCAGCAATTAGAATAAAGATGGAGGCTGCTGCGGTGTAGAGTAGAAATTTGATAGCCGCATATTGCCGTTTCGGTCCGCCCCAGATACAGACGAGGAGATAGACGGGGACGAGTTCGATTTCCCACATGATGAAGAATAGCAGCAGGTCTTGGGCGATGAACACCCCCACCTGGGCTGCATATAACACCAGCATCAGGAAGTAGAACATTCGCGGTTTGCGGTCTACTTGCCATGCGGACAGCAGGGCCATACTGGTGACGAATCCGGCTAGGAGGACCAAGGGCATGGAGATGCCATCGACGGAGACGGTCCAACTGATGCCGAGTTGGGGAATCCAGCTAAATTTTTCGACGAGTTGAAAGCCGGAAATCTGGGGATCGTAATGTTGCCAGAAGAGGAGGCACATCAGGGCGAAGTCGCCGATCGCCACTCCGGTTGCATACCAGCGCAACACGTTTCCATCGCGATCGGGGATCACCGGAACCAGTAAGGCCGCCACTAGGGGCAGAGCAAATATAGTAGTTAACCAAGGAAAGGAATCAGCAAGCATTGCAGTGATTTTTCTCTTTTTAAAGGGGCCAGGGCATTAATCTTGAACCTATTATCCCTGCTTTTGTAACATTTCTTTAACTTTTTGGGAAGGGATTGAGGAAATTTTATATTCAACTGAAGACAAAATTACCGAGAATCTGGTGATTCATCGGACTGGAATCCCGATCGCGATTCCTGGACTCATGAGGTCCAGGCTATACCTGTACAGGATTTACGCTGGCTTTGGAGAGCTAAACCTAAATGTAGGGTTGATTCGCGAATCAACTCTACAAATCTAGATGTTGGCAATCTGCAATAGTTGGGTTAAATAAAAAGTAAAAGCCGATCGCCCAATAAAAAAATCAGAGGTGGAACTGAAGTGCCGCCCACCTCTAGAAAGAAACCCCCACGCGGGGGAGATTAACCGGATGGCTGATTTTCACGGAGATGATGGACCAACGCCTGAAGTCCCAGGCGATAACTATTCGGACCAAACCCGCTAATTTGCCCGATGGCGATCGCCGCAATGTAAGAGTGATGGCGAAACGGTTCCCGGCGATAAATATTGCTCAGGTGAACCTCCACCGTGGGAATGTTAACCCCGGCGATCGCATCCCGGATGGCCACACTCGTATGAGTGTAAGCCCCGGCATTAATTAAGAGTCCTGAGTGTTCGTCCCTGGCGGCATGGATAGCATCCACCAGTACCCCCTCATGATTGGATTGCAACGCAGACAGCTTCACTTGCAAAGCCCGGGCCTCTGTTTCCAGCAAGCGATTAATATCTTCTAACGTCGCACTCCCATAGACTCCTGGCTCTCGTTGACCCAGGAGATTTAAGTTTGGCCCATGCAGTACCAATATATTCAGCAATCGCCGATGCCTACGCCTTTACCACTATAAATTTACCGATGCCGACGGGGCTCGTTGACTGGAATAGGAATCGGTTCCGGTTCCGGTTCTGCCTCTGGACCGAGAAGGGCCTCAATAATTTTGCGCGCCCATTCTTTTAATTTGTCGATTAGGTTATCTATATAATCCATTGAAAAGACAGCTCCTTGAGTCCAGGCTATCGCTCTACTACTTGACGGCAGTCACTGATGAGTGCCGTTTGTAACAGAATTGGAATTACTCTGTTTCTTTGATCATAACGAATCCTGAGAAATGAGCAAGTAGACTCAACCGTACAAACCCGGCTTTTGGGGATCAGTCTCGGGGGGCAAACCCCTTTTTAACGCTATATGTAGTCATAAATTGAAAAATAAACACTATCCATAGTGTTTTATGGAAAACATTAAGAATGTTAAGCTATTCTTAACATTTTTCTCCGGAGGCAGTCCAGAGCACTTTCGGCGCTGTAATGACGAATCAAGTCCCTTTCTTGGAACGCGCTCAAGCGGAATTCAAAACTTTCCACCTCACGGTTGGGGCCAGCTAACCCGATATAAACCAATCCCACAGGTTTAGTGTCGCTGCCACCCCCGGGTCCAGCAATCCCCGTCACGCTCAGACCCCAAGTTGCCCCTAATTTAGCGCGGACACCGAGGGCCATTTGTTGAGCCACGATGTCGCTGACGGCACCTTCCCGGGCTAAATCCTGGGGGTTGACATCCAGAAGCCCGATTTTTACCGAATTGTTATAAGCAATCACCCCGCCTAAAAAATAGCGAGAACTGCCGGAAATGGCGGTGAGGAGACTGCCGATACTTCCCCCGGTGCAGGATTCAGCCACGGCGAGGGTTTCACCCCGTTGGAGGAGTAACTCACCCACTGCCGAAGCGAGGGTATCCTGGTCACAGCCAAAATAGTCAAATCCAGCGATCGCTTGAATCTGTTGCTGTACGGGGGCGATCGCCGCTTGTGCTGCGGTTTCATTGGATGCGCGGGCGGAAACCCGGAGTCTGACCTCACCATTGAGGGCATAAGGAGCCACCGTTGGATTGGTCAAATCCAGTAACGGAGCCACTTTTTCCGCTAAAACCGACTCAGAAATTCCCCAAAATTTCAACATCCGACTGTAGATAATATCCTGACCCCAGCCTTGGGCTTTCAGGTACGGGACAGCCGTTTCTTGCCACATTCGGTACATTTCCTTGGGAACTCCAGGAAAGGTCAGAATCGTCAAATTAGGGCGTGGTTGCCAAATAATACCCGGGGCCGTACCGAGGGGATTGGGTAAAATCTCTGCACCGGCAGGAAGTGAGGCTTGTTTGCGATTACTGACCGTCATGGGCCGACCGCGAGATGCATATTTTTGGATCAGGTGTTCAAGAATGTCCGGTCTTTGGACCATTCCCACCCCAAAACAAGCAGCGAGGGTTTCGTGGGTGAGGTCATCGGGGGTGGGGCCCAGACCGCCGGTAAAGATGAGAACTTGGGCAGAACGCTCAAGGGCGATCGCCACCACCTGTTTAATCCGGTCTGGATTGTCCCCGACTACGGTTTGAAAATAATGAGGGATACCCAGTCCAGCCAGTTGTTTCGCTAAAAATTGAGAGTTGCTGTTAAGAATATCTCCTAACAGCAATTCTGTGCCAACACAAATAATCTCAGCACTCATGAATGTTTGATTTTAGAGTTTACATAGGGAGGGGAGTGGCTGTTCCCCGGATCAGGGTTATAACCTCGCGTGTTTCTTCACCTTCCAACTGGCATAGCTGAGTAAAGCCGTTGCTGCAAAAGCGTAGGCGATGCCACTGGGAATCCCCGCAAAGGCCAAGGCGATACTGCCGACCCAAATGGTCAGGGCGTAAATAAACAGAACGGTTAACCGATGGGAGAGTCCTGCTTGGAGGAGTCGGTGGTGCAGATGTCGCTTATCAGCAGTAAAGGGAGATTTGCCATGGCGAAGGCGATCGACAATCACTGCTGACATATCCAGAATTGGCACCGCTAGAATGATATAAGGCAGAACCACCGCTGTGACAGCCGTAGTTTTGACCAAACCCACCACCCCAACCCCAGCCAGGGTGAAGCCGATAAAATAGGAACCCCCATCCCCCATAAAAATTTGGGCGGGATTAAAGTTGTACCGCAGGAAGCCCAAGGTGGCACCGGCTAAGGCAGCAGCAATCAACGCCGCAGCAGGTTGATGCATAAACAGGCTCACCATCAGCATAACTAAGGCGGCAATGCCGGAAACACCTGCCGCCAGACCATCGAGTCCATCGATCCAGTTAATGGCATTGGTCATGCCAACCAGCCAGATCACGGTGATGGGATAGCTAATCAAGTCAGGGAATTTCACGAGTCCCAGAAAGGGAATGGTTAAAAATTCAATTTGAACTCCGACGGCCCAAGCGCCACTGGCACAGACGGTTTGTAACAGGAGTCGTAAGAACGGAGAGAGTCCGTATAAATCGTCAGCGAGTCCGATCGCGAAGAAGGCAAGGCCGCCTAGGGTGAGGCCCCAAATTTCGTACTCTTTCGGAGTTGGCAAGAAGCCAAACCCACCCATCCACCAGACAATTAATAGGGCGATCGTCGTCCCTAGGAAGATGGATACGCCTCCCAAGCGCACCATTGGCTGGCGGTGTACCTTGCGTTCTCCGGGAAGATCAACTCGGCCACTTTTAATCCCAATTTTTTTGACCACCGGCGTCGTTGCAAGGACAACAAGGGCGGCGACGATAAAAGCAACCAGATGGTAGAGCTGGTAAGGCATCAGAATAAACTCAGTTGCAAGACAAAAAACATCTCAGGCAAATTCTACCTACATTTACTACATTTAACTGAACCGAGCTACGGATGAAAGTGAAAGATTTATTAAAATAAAGCAGTAATGGTTTTCCAAAGTTTAGTGGGGGCGTTGCTAGGGGGGGAGGTGGGTGACAACCCTCATCACTGGATGCCCCGATCGCCCTTAAGGTTATAACCCAAATAAGCCTAACGCTTTTTTAGCCAATTTCAGCACTGAGTTTTGGATGGGATGCGATCGGGTGAAATAATCTTTATAATAATCTCGGCAATCTCCGCTTTCCTCGTTTGGAGGGGAGGGGTCCGAGAATGACTCGGGCGATCGCGCAGCCGAGGGAATATTGAGTTAAATCTGCGGTTACTGCATTTTTCCGGGTTCTACCCGCCTGATCGGATAAAGGAATCAATCAGGGTCTATGTCAGTGCAATTATTCTGCCAGTGCATCGGGACATCATCAGGTCATCATCGGGTCATCTCTGCATAGACGATTTACCCCACTACTCTAAACAGCCCCTGGTTCAATCTGGGCCCCCTTAAGAAGTGGCACAGTTCCTCATCAAGGGTTCCCCGACAGTATGAAACTTGAAAAAGGAGATCCAGGAATTACGGTTTTGTTCACTCTGGTTAGGCGAAACAGTCCTGAATCAATTGCTGAGTTGATTCTGAACAGTTCCCTCTCAATGCTTTTAAGAAAGGGGGAGTTTTGGACTGTTGCCCGGGATTTCATCGGGCGAAAAATCGGTATGAAACATGGTCTAAACCCATTCATTATAAACATCTGGGATAATCGAGGAGAAGAGGAAATGGACGTGACAACCGTCACCCAAAAATTACGTCAAAATCCTTATGAGGTTTATCGAGACCCACTCACGGGGAAATGGATGGTGATCAAAAATCCGAAAGTGGCGGGCGATCGTCATGGGAATCATTCTAAGCCTTTATCGAACCTATCTCAATCCCTGAAGACAGGAGAGGGTCAGGAATTGCCCCCCGATTGTGGGGAACCTCCCCTTAAAGAATAAATAAAATTGATTTAGAATAGGGAGCGAACGATTTAGGGTGAATAGATTACCAACATGGCAACTTATTTAGTAACAGGAACTGCTCGCGGCATTGGTTTAGCATTGTGCCAGCAGTTACAGGAACGAGGGGACGAGGCGATCGCAGTTTGCCGTCAGTCCTCCCCGGAGTTAGATGCATTAGGGATTCGCGTCGAAACCGGAATTGATATCACTTCGAGTCAGACTCTAAAAGAACTGGTGCAGCGATTGCAGGGGATATCCTTGGATGTGTTGGTCAATAATGCGGGCATTTTAGAAGCAGACAGTCTTGATCGCCTGGATTTTGACAGCATTCAACGGCAGTTTGAAGTCAATGCTTTGGGAACATTGCGGGTGACTCAGGCACTACTCCCGTTGCTCTCTCAGGGGTCCAAGATTGGGATTGTTACCAGTCGCATGGGTTCTATTGAGGATAAT
>JAABSJ010000197.1 GCA_011390515.1 Oscillatoria sp. | reverse complement strand
ATACGGAATTCGGTTGTCAAAGGTCTATAAAAACCCACACCCTAAAGGGTGGGGCACTCGCGGACAAAGCCCGCCTGCGCGGGCTAATCCAGGAAATCGACTTTTACCAACCGGATTTGGTATAATAGACTTCTGGCTTTCATTCGATACTTGATCCCCCCAAGCCACCGGGAGATCCCCCTCCCGTCCCCCTTCTTAAGGGGGAAGCTAGAGGAATAAATGTTTAATTCCTGGGGGGCTTTTTAGCATTCTGCAATGAGCCATTCCCGGTGGTAGAAACCCGGTTTCTTCGCATCAGTCCTCAATGACTGAAATGGCCTGGTTATCGTTGGGTTTCCATCCAAGTTAAACAGTGTTGAAGTTCCTCCTGCATTTGCTGGGCATTTTCTGCATGATAGCGGCGACCATGCCCGGGCAGGACCCACTCAAAGGAGTAATTTGTTAACTTGTTCAGGGATTTAATTAATTCCGGCCAAGAATACCAACAAGCATCGCGAAAGGCAATCAATTGATTCAGCCGATGGGACCAAGCTAAACAATCTCCCGTAAATAAAAATTGGTTTTGATAGAGTAAAACTGTGTGACCTTTGGTATGTCCGGGAACGGGAATAATTAACATATCGGATTCCAGTTCAATTGGCTCATAGCCGGTGAGCTGAATTTCCACATCCCGAGTCCGGGGATTGATTTCATCATGATGCAGGATGCGATCGCAGCCGAAATGTTCAGCAAATTTCTGATGATCCGCCACATCATCCTGATGGGTTAAATACAAATAACGAATCCCTCCCATTGATTCCAATTTTTTAACTAAAGGAGGAGAAAAGCGCGGGGAATCTACCAAAATATTCCCCTCAGTTCTCTGAATTAAATAACTCGCCGCCCCAAAAGAACTCTCCGCATGATACCCACAATGATAAATATTACAGTCAATTACCAGGGGAAAATTCTCTTGGGCTTGTTTGATATCTTGGGGTTTATCTACGGTCCCAATCGAAGCCGTAGGACAGGCTAAAAGCGACTGTAAAGCTGCCAAGCGTTCGGCTTCAGTTTGGGGTTGCTGATAAACTGCTGATTGGTCATTCTCACGATGAAAGATATCCGGTGCCATCCATCGGCAAGTATCACAATCAATGCAGGTGGTATCCACATAGAAATCACCGCTCACATTTTCAGTCCGTCGCAATTTTAAATTCGCCATGATTAGACCTCTTGCAAAAAAAAGGATTGATCCCCCCAACCCCCCTTAAGAAGGGGGGCTTTAAAGAATTTTGCAAGAGGTCTATTCTCCTGTCATCTCTTCTCAAATATATCTGTCACAGTGGGGTTAAACGGGTCTCAATTCCCAGGTTAATCCCCTGGAGTGGCGATCGGCAACAGTGGCGAAGTCGTGGCGGGGAAACTCGGTCCATCGGCGTAGAGGGGGATGTCCCTTTTTCGGGTTATCGCCTTCTACGCCTGGAACCTGTCAAACCCCGAAACCCCCGGATACATTGTTGCCACATTTTAGAGGGTAACCCCGCAACATTTCGCCCTCGGCGACTGTCCCCTTGCCAAATCCACCGAACCCCTGGTATAGCGGTTCCCGGACTGATGAGGTACTTTTCAAAGCCCCTCTCCCGTTCTGGGAGAGGGGTTTGGGGTGAGGGCGTATTCCTTATGGACATGAGAAACGCTATAATATATTTTGAGTATTCACCAGAAACCAAGCGAATACGTTATCCACCACAAAATATCCGACTCCCAACAAGGAGATGATCAGCATCATTACAAAGGACAAAAGCCGCTTGTGAATCAAGTAAAAAATGTTCCGCCCCGGTTCGGGTTTCACTTTTCAAATCCGGTCAAGAGCAATCTGAATTTGAGCAAAAAGATATCTTTAAACTGCCAATCGGGAAAGGTTTCTTTTATTAAAATCCAATCCAAATTGTCCTGAGTTTTATCCAGGTAATTTCTCCAAATCATTGTTCATTTAACAGGTTCCAGGAACGATGTTTAAAAATCTGTCCGCCTAAATTTTCAACAAAATCTCTTTAATTTTAGCCGATTGCTATCGGCGTTTAACCCACAATCCGGGGTAGCGTAAGTGGAATTGCTCAGGCTTTCTGGGAGGCGTCGCCCCTGATTTCCATCGCTGGGATAGTTTTTTGAAGCAAAAACGAGAGGCGGTGTCCTGTGCTACATTTTTTAAATCCCAAGGGACTGAAAATATTACCGTCCATGAGATTGATGCAAATTGGGCTGTATTCTGTCTGAATCCTGATCGTAGGCTGGGGTCATCATGAAACCGCGAATTATTGTTTGCTGTCTGGGGAACACGGGGTATCAAATTTTTGGCTTGTTAAGACAACAGGGGGCGTCGGTTGTCGGGGTAGGAGAGCGCCCGATTCCAGGAGAAGATACAGGGATCATTGTGGGAGATCCGCAGTCGGCAGCAACGTTACTCGCGGCTGGAATTCGAGATGCAGATGCGATCGCGATCGCCTCTGATGATGATGCGGTGAATTTAGCCATTCTGATGCAAGCTCGCCTGCTCAATCCCCAGATTCGGATTATTACACGGCTATTTAATGGCAGTTTAGGCGATCGCTTGGATCTCACCTTACCCCACCATACCAGTATGAGCGTCTCCACCTTGGCGGCCCCGATTTTTGCCTTTGCGGCAATGGGGAGTCGGGCGATCGGGCAACTCACTCTGTTTAATGAAACTTGGCCGATTCATGAAGAATACATCGATGAGCGCCATCCCTGGAATGGGCGCAAGTTAGCCGAGTTATGGGAAGATCAGCGCCGGATGCTGATTTACTATTTACCCCAACATCCTGATATTGACCTGGTTTCGGCGGTTATGACAGGAAAAACCTTGGAAGTGGGCGATCGCCTGATTGTTGCCACCCAACTAAGTAAACGCCACAACCGACGTTCCTGGGGGCGGAAATTCCAAGCAGCCCTCGGCAATTGGCGACGATTTCAACAGCAAAATCAAGCCACCACCCTCGCCCTATTAGCCCTATTACTAACAATTTTAACCGCAACTTTTACTTATACTTTTGTGAATACAGACACCTCTTTTGTCGATTCTCTGTATTTCTCCGTCGGCATGATTACCGGCGCTGGCGGCAATGAAGGCGTCGCGGAACAGTCTCCCGTTCCCCTGAAACTGTTTACAGCCCTAATGATGCTCGTTGGGGCCGGTGCAGTCGGGATTTGCTATGCTCTGATCAATGATTTTATCCTAGGTAGCCGATTTAGACAACTGTGGGATACCCCACAAATCCCCCAGCGCCATCATTATATTGTGTGTGGATTGGGGGACATTGGGATTAAGGCGATCGAGCAACTGCATAGCAATGGATATGATGTCGTCGTCATCGATCGCGATCCCAACTGCCGCTTTCTGAGTACCGCCCAAGGGTTGAAAATTCCCATCATCCAGGCAGATGCCACCCTCCCCGCCAGTTTAAAAGCCGCTAACATTGAAAAAGCCGAAGCGGTATTAGCCGTCACCAGCAATGACATGACGAACTTAGAAATTGCCTTAACCGCAAAAGGCGTCGTCCCGCAACTGCCCGTTGTCGTCCGAAGTGAGGACCCGCGCTTTGCCTTAATGGTACAACAAGTATTCGACTTTGAGCGCGTACTCAATCCCACAGAAATGGCAGCACCAGCCTTTGCGGCAGCGGCGATCGGGGGGCGGATTTTAGGCAATGGCATGACTGCCGGGAGTCTCTGGGTGGCGATCGCCACCTTAATCACCCCCGCCCATCCATTCTATCATCAAACCGTCAAAGAATCAGCCATGAAAGCTGATTTTGTCCCCTTATATATTCAAACCCAAGACGCAACCATTCATGGATGGGAGTTATTAGAAACCTCTCTGGAGGTAGGAGATGTTTTATATTTAACCATCCCCGGCAACAAACTAGAATTACTCTGGCGCACCACCCCCTCCAAACTGATATCCAGCAGTTCCATTTAACCTCAATTCAGAAACCGGGTTTCTTTCATAAGGGAACTCCAAAAAATAAAATCTCCAAAACGTTCGTTCGTAGTAACGGATCAACGGAGTAGCCCCGTCAATGTAGGGGCGCAAGCATTGCGCCCCCGGGGCGCAAGCATTGCGCCCCTACACTTCCTTTCAGTTGAACCGTTGGATGATTTATATTTTGCAATCCCCTAAATCTCGGCAATCAAGCAAAAGTGATGCACCAAACCCGGTTTCTAACCCCCAGCAACAATTCAGAAACCGGGTTTCTTTCCCAAATCTCTGCAATCAGAGAAAAGTGATGCACCAAACCCGGTTTCTAACCCCCGGCAACAACTTAAGAAAGCCCTTAATCCAGCAAACTACCACCATTCATGATAAACTAGAGAGACGGTTGATAGAGGTGTCAAGATGGTACTGTCAACAATCAAGTGGAGCATAGAAGACTACCACCAAATCATTAAAACCGGGTTACTCGACGATCGCCCGGTGGAATTGTTAGCTGGAGAAATCGTCGAAATGCCCCGAGAAGATCCACCTCACGCCTATTTCAGTTCCGAAGCGTGGGAATATCTCACTCGTTTACTAGGCGATCGCGCCCTAGTGAGTCAAGCTAAACCGATTACCCTCCCCAACCAATCCGAACCGGAACCGGATCTCGCCATTGTGCAACCCCTCGGACGGGAATATCTCTCCCACCATCCCTATCCAGAGAACATCTTCTGGGTGATTGAATATGCTAATACCAGTTTAGAGAAAGATTCCACCCTAAAATATCACATCTATGCCGAAGCAGGAATCCCCGAATATTGGCTAGTCAATCTCCAAACAGCCGAATTAATTGTCTACCGTCAACCCAGGGGACGGGATTATGGGTCGAAAATGACCTTAAAAGAGGGAGCAATTTCTCCTCTAGCCTTTCCTGATGTAACCATTCCCATTGAAGCCATAATTTCAGCATAAATTAGGGGTTGCTTGCCCTCAGCAACCCCGTTGATTTCCTAAGCTTGGTGCTGGAATTTATTTAATTTCAGCACCGTGACAGGCATCATTTAAAGGGTTTCTGGGTCAATCCCCATTTCCCGAAGTTTAGCAAAGGCGCGATCGCGTTCTTGTTGTGCCTTATCCCGTTCCTCATACAACTCCCCCGGTTCCTTGAACAATTCCCCATCAGGATGATACACCGCTAAACCATCCGCAGATAGTTCAAAGCGAATATTTAATACTGGAGAAGTCCAGGGTAAATCATCGGGGTTGATAAACATTAAGCTGTCTTGCGCCGTAGCCCGATGCAAACCCCAAAAATTATGCGATTGGGGGTCATAAAAAAACATTTCCAGCACACCATACTGGGCATAAAAATTTTGTTTGGCAGTCATTTCGCTGATGGTATTACTGGGGGAGAGAATTTCAAACACCACCTGGGGCGCAATGTTGTCTTCTTCCCACTGTTTATAACTACCTCGGTCCCCATCCGGACGACCCAAAGCTACCATCGCATCCGGCGCTTGACAAGGGGCGGGAGGACGTTCTACCTGCACCGGATACCAGAGTAAATCCCCCGCAACAAAAGCAACTTTGTCCTTGAGAAGTTGCTTGAGATTAGTGACTAACCGCACAATCCAGCGATATTGCAGGGTATTTTCTGCGATCGGCTTACCATCAGAGTCCGGGTAGAGAATATGAGAGGGAATAGGAGTTTGAACCATAGTCCCGATTACTGTTAATTACGATTGATGTATTATAACAAATTTGTGTATCAAATGTCAGTTTTCTTTCTTAGCCTGCGTAGGCAGGCTTCGTCCGTATAGACCCACCCTTTAGGGTGCGGGTTTTTATAAACTAATCAATTGTTATCCCCACTCGGAATATCCGTGTCGAGTGTGGGGCGTAACTGAATCAGGCGATCGCCCTCACGACTGCGAGGAATCACCACCACCGGCGGACGGAGGGTTTCATCCCGTCTAGGAAGTGCCGGAAAAATATAATAATCTCCATATCAATCAGCAACCGCCAGACGCGATTCTGGCTGGGATTATTAATCGCCGCACTTAGTAGTTGCTGGTAGCGGATTCAAAGTCCCTCTCCTCTTCTGGGAGAGGGATTTAGGGTGAGGGTTCCAAAAGTGGCACTCCCCATCAGTGTCTGAACCCGTCTAATCTGTCTACAACCCCAACCCTCAACTCCATTTCTAGCACTCCCTGGAAATGCCAGGGAGAAACGGCTGTTTTTCTGAACTCCCCTCTCCCAGAAGGGGAGAGGGGGTGGGGGTGAGGGCGGATTTCTGATCTGAACTCTCTAACTCTAGCCCTGTCCATGTGATAAATTTGATCACCCCAAAGACTTATGGAATATAGCCGCGCTTCGAGAAGCGCCTGTCCAGGTAATGAAATTAATGACCCCAAAGAGTTATGGAATGTAGAGGCGCTTCCCGAAGCGCCCCTACAAATACACCTTGACAGGGCTAACTCTGGAACTCCCCTCTTTTTAGCCAAAACGAGAGGGCTTTTTTGTAAACCCTTGATAAAAAACGCCATTGGATGTGTTAAACAATCGATAACGGATAATTGCTCAGAAATGCGTAGAAAATTGTCCATTTGTTCTATTGGCTTGAATTTATGTTCAGGAAAAAAATTAACATTTGTAACAATGTACGGTCAATTCAAGATTTATGAGTAATAATACTTGTTATATGGCGACCCTACATGAATTTGACATGGAGACCGCTTTTCTTGGAGGCTGGCACTACAAGACCATCTGGCTGGGATCCATATTCAGAATGATTTCGGCGCGCTATATAGCGAGTATTGTCCATTTGACAAGCAGGAAAAAATCATGGATCGATCCACTGTTTTTGATCAAGAGATTTCTTTGCAAATCAACCCCGACGTAGCACAAGCCGTTACAAATGGTTCAGTTAATAGTGGTTTCCAGCATTCGGCAAATTTGGGTTGGGCTGAAAAAGTAGCCCCACAACTCAGTCCCCCCTCCCCATTTGAGCCTGTTCCTGACTCAACTCCCCCACGCCCCCCATTTAATGAAGAGAGCTATTTGCAAAGAAACCCTGACGTAGCAGAAGCCGTTGCTAATGGTTTATTTAATAGTGGTTTACAGCATTGGGCAAATTTTGGTTTCGCTGAAGGGAGAAGACCACAAGATATCAATTTTGAAGAAGATTTTTATCTGAGCTATCATCCCGATGTGGCTGCGGCTGTTGCCAATGGTTCTGTCTCCAACGGTTTAGAGCATTATGCCGCGTTTGGTTGGTCTGAGGGTCGAACTTCGGTTGGTCAGCTTTTTCGTGAAAAAACCTATCTGCAAGAAAATCCCGACGTAGCACAAGCGGTTGCTAATGGTTCAGTTAAGAGTGGTTTCCAGCATTGGGTAAATTTTGGTTTCGCTGAAGGGAGAACCCCACAAATCACTTTTGACGAAAATTCTTATCTAGCCACTTATCCTGATGTAGCAACGGCGGTTGCCAATGGACGTTTTGTTAATGGACTAGCGCATTTTGCCATTTTTGGTGTGGCTGAAGGTCGAGTTGGCCAATCTAGCCAACCTGATGTTAGCCTAATTGACGCAGATCCCCCTGATCGGATAGATAATAATGATGGTAATGATGGTAATGATGGTAACCCAGACCCTTTGACTGGTGGGATTATTCCTTTTACAGCAGAGGCAATTGGCTCTGATGGGCGTCCGCGTCCAGGACGCCCCGGTGCCTTTTATAGCTTATCCGGAACTCTACAAGGAGGAACGGGAGAAATCACAGGATTTCCTAACTTGAGAACTGCTCTAGCTAATAACGGTTATTCCATTGACGAGTTAACTGGTGAGTGGGTCTCTACTCTTACTGACTGGAGTTTTCAGGCGGCCAATTTAGAAACTCGTCGGTACAACGGGGCTCTGGATTTAAAACTAAGAGGTGAAGATTTAGTGGGCGGTTCTTCCCTAAGCATAATCATGGACTTAGAGTATTTACAGCCGTTCAGCTCAGACTCAGACAAAGTAACCGGAGTTACAGATTTCTGGATTCCTCAAGATCGATCAGCAGGGAGTTCGTCTGGGGTGCAAGAAGTAGCGCAGGCACTATTAACCGACATTGGCGACCAAGGCATTCGGTTTAATTATGGTGCTTTTGAACCTGACTTCAATCGTGATGCCGTTTATATAGTTCGTTCTGGGCAAATCGAGTTAGGTGTCTAACAATTACGAAGTAAATCAAAGGATTAAAATCCTCCGCCGTAACGCACCAATATTGATAATTATCAACCGGAGAAATGGTGCGTTACAGCAATGAAAAATAGCGCTGATATTTGCAGCCTAAAAGTAGCGCCAAGACGCACCCTACCTCTATCCAAACCGTTTGATTCATGGAGATGGCCGGTTATTGTATAGTCCGTAGGGTTCGTCATACCCAGGCTATATCAATCATAACCCGATAATTATCCAAGGACGCACCATTTCCCCTCTCCCCAGCCCTCTCCCAGAGGGAGAGGGAGTTTCATTGTCGGTTGTCGGTTGTCATTTGTCCATTGTCCATTATCCATTATCCATTGTCCATTGTCCATTGTCCATTATCCATTATCCATTATCACTTGTTATCCCCACTCGGAATATCCGTGTCGAGTGTGGGGCGCAACTGAATCAAGCGATCGCCCTCACGACTGCGAGGAATCACCACCACCGGCGGACGGCGGGTTTCATCCCGTCTAGGAAGTGCCGGGAAAATATAATAATCTCCATCCACATCAATCAGCAACCGCCAGACGCGATTCTGGCTCGGATTATTAATTGCCTCACTCAGCAGTTGTTGGTAGCTGCTGGCATCGCCAATAATCCGGATACCTTGGGGATTGCGAATATTATCCGGGTTCACCCCCAGGGGAAAACTATCCTCTCGCACCACTATCGTCACCACCGGGAGAGACGAAGTTTCATTCACCGCATCCCGCCACGCATCCGCTTCCCCCTGCCATTGTGCCAGCCAGAAACAGCCCGCCAGCAGCCAACAGATAATCACCGTTTCATCCAACAAAGAACGCAAAAAGCGCAGAGATTGATACTCCAACAGGTGGAACTCCAGAAACGATTTCAGCAGTTGCAGCAGTCCCCGATACAACCGCAACAGCCCTCGTTTCCAGAGGGGTTTAGGCGATTGACCCCGGGTTAAACGACTATTCAGGCAATCCAGTGTCCGCTGATAAATTTTCTGCATTCCCGCTTGGAATCCTTGGGAGGGTTGCCCTTCCAGTAACCACAGACTGCAATAAACCCCCACCACAATCAAGGCGACGGTTATAATAGTATGGAGAATTGCTCGGAAGCTGCCGAAAAACACTTGAAAGGCAGCAATATAAAACGACTCTAGGGGTAAAGGGAGCGTCGTCACTTCCAGTTGGAAAAACCCGAAATAGATCCAGCGATAAGTCCAACCTGTGAAGTATAGCACCGCCCCCAACATCACCAGTAAACTGGCAATTCTTCCCAGTGCAAAAGTTTCAGGGGGCAAACGCGGTGACTCACTCATATCAACCTTCTCCCAAAGATGACAACAAACCCTATCGGGGATACATCTTACCGTTTAGCCAGTGGGCCCTCATCCCCTATGGCCCTTCTTAACCTAGCCCTGTCAAGGTGTATTTGTAGGGGCGTATTGCATACGCCCTAGGGCGCTTCTCGAAGCGCCCCTACAATTCACAACGATGAGGGATTCAATTGACTGTTAAAGAGGGCGTATGCAATACGCCCCTACAACAAACAACGATTTTTCGTCATGCAATTTACCACCTTGACAGGGCTACAGTTCTTAACCCTCCCCATCGAGTTCTAAACCAGTCTAATCTGTTATGAAACATCCAACTTGCCATATCTTGTCACTGATTTTAATGTTTTCCTCCCTGGGAATAGCCGGATGCGGCATGAGCCGTTCTTCCCAAATCCCTGAAGTGACTGCCACAGAGCAACGGAACCCATCACAGGAAGAGGGAATCATCCCCGTGATGCTGCCTGTGAATGTCAAAATTGAGTTAAAAGCTGGGGGGAGAGGGGACCATGAATTGCTGGGATTTAACCCAGAAACCCGCCAACTGCAATTGGCGGGACTCTCCCAAGGATTGCCTCTGACGGAAGTTGCCAAAATAGAGCGCGATCGCCAGAAAAATCAGGGGTCAGTTCTCGGAGGGCGGGCCAAAATTCGTGGGGAGGATATGGGCACGCCAGAAACTTGGCGGGTTCCCTTCTCTGCCATAGACTCTGAGGAAGAAAAAATGATGATGATTCGGGGTCAACAGGCTTGGGATAATGATGAGTTACAGGGAATACTCGAACTCCAGAACGATTATGAATTTGTGTTGGATCAGATTATCCCCCTGTCAGAAGATGAGATGGAAATTGTGGTGAGTAAAGTGCCTCGTGACGGGGAGGAGTAGTCCCGCAGGAGTAGGGTGGGCATTGCCCACCTCCCTCCCTTCGGTGGGCAATGCCCACCCTACAATTGGTTCAACTGGAAGCTTTGCCTTCAGTCTGGGAATCATCAAAAATTTCATCAAAAATTTCTCGCTTGACTCGAAAATTGATTTCTGTGATTTTTTGGTACAAAACATCAAAATCAGAAATATTAATCCGACCTTCTAGGTGTAATTTACGAACCACTGCCAAAGTTCCTTTAACATTTAAACCTAATCTTTTTGCTTCCTTTCTAGCCGCAAAATCATCAAGGATTATATAATCTGCTTGCAAGTCTATTGCCAAAGCGATTGCCCCCGATTCACCTCGGCCCAGCCGCTCATTTAAACGATTTGCCAAAGATAGTAATTTAATTTCTCGAACGACTAATTGCTGATTTGAAATTAGTCTATTAATGCATCCTGATGCTTGATCCGGTTTGGCATTGATTTCTAATTGCACACTTGGGGGGATATAAAACTGATGGTCGTCATTGATGAAATTTTCTAGGAATTCTAATCTGAACAGAAAAATTAACGGAGAACAATTAAAAACAATTTTCATCAGTCTTACCAAGTTTTTTCCGCTTTAATATCTTCAGGAGTAAGATAAGAGAAATCGATACTCATCATTTCCAAAATCTTTAAAAGTATTTCCGGTTCCATCTCCATAATTTCTGCTCCTTTCTGAAGGCTAATTAATCGAGAAACTAAAGCACCAACGACAAAAACAAACTTTTCCTTTTGTTCAATATCATTAAACAGTTGCACTTCGGCAGCAATTTCTTGGAATTGGGTTGTGTTTTTCATGATTTTTCTGGGTTTTATTTTGAGTGATTTTAAATCCCGATACCCATTGACAGTCTGAGCAATATCGATGCTATCGGGTCGAGAAAAAATTATGTAAACGGTTGAGGATATGAGCGCAGACCTGTTCTCCATCTATCACTTGTCCCTGTTCAATTTGAGTGGTATTGATCGCGATTTCCTGACGCAGTTCAGTCAGGTATTGCTGGCGTTGGTCGAGGAGTTCTAGGGCGGCTAAGATGACCTCATGGGCGGATTGGTAATGTCCTTGGTTGAGTTGATCCGCAATCCGTTGTTCGATTTCTGGGGTGAGTGATAGCTTCATGGCACCAGTAGGAGCGTTATAGATTACCTTGATTATAGTGGTGGAGAAACTGGGCGGCGATGAGGCTGATATCATGGCTCTGCCGTCCTTGGGGGTAGACTCAATTTCTGCGCCTTCGGGCAATAATAGAAAAGATGGAGTCAC
>JAABSJ010000196.1 GCA_011390515.1 Oscillatoria sp. | reverse complement strand
CCTTCTTCTCCATAAACGGCATCATTATCCTGTCCACCGCGCAAGGTGTCATTACCCCCTCGGCCAAATAATACATCGTTGCCCAAATTGCCATTGATCAGTTCATCAGAGGTCGAACCGATGACCGTATCATCCCCCGCCAAAGCTCTGACTCCTCCTGGACGTTCAGCGAGTTGTCCCGGACTCAGCCTAACATCATCGGGGCGCAGGGCGTCATCCCGGAGGTCCAGAAAGTCCTCCGGGTTCAGTGCTTCACCCGGGGGAAGTCCCGGTTCGGTCGGTCCCGGAACCGACACCGGGTCAGGTTCTTCTGGGATCAGCGTACTCAGGCAACCACAGGCTAAATCTCCGGGTAAAACTCCACGCACCATCTGTTTTGCTCCCTGTTGAAACTCACGTTATTGATTCTTTTTATTGTATGGCCTGATTTCCAATCCTCAACCCCTGGGATGAACCGGATGAACCGCAGGACAAGACTTTCCACTGGATTTGAGCGTTTCCTCAGATTTTAAATCCCATGTCTTTTAAACTTTGGCGTAAGGCTGGACCGGCAGGGGATTTCCGTTGTTCATAGAGGGAAACTGCCCGTCGAAAGGCTTCTAATCCATCTAAAATATTGCCGCCTTTGAGTAAGGCAACGCCCAGATTTTGGTACGCTTCGGCATAGTTAGGATTGAGTTGAATGGCTTTTTGGTAGGCGGCGATCGCCAGGGGAATTTGCTTTTTCTCTTTCAAGGCAATTCCCAGGTTAAAATAGGCGGAGCTCAGGGAGGGGTCGATTTGTAATACTTTTTGATAGGTGGCGATCGCCCCGGTGAGATTTCCGGTTTCCAGCAGCAGGTTCCCTAAGTTATTATACGCCCCCAATTTGATGGGTTCTAAAATCGGCAGGGCAACGGCTTTTTCATACTGCGCTTTCGCTTTACTCAGTTTCTGCTTGCGCGTATAGGCAATTCCCAAATGATAATGCAATTCATACACCACCAGGGGTTCTAACCTTGTACTGACGGCTAATCCGAGTTTTAATAACTGCATCCCTCGTTTAATCTCTCCGGTCTGCACATACAATGCCCCGAGTTTGCTGCAAGTATAGGCATCGTTTGGATGGGTAGCGAGATAGGATTCCATTGCTTCTTTGGCCCGGGTCAATTTATCTCGGGAGGCGATCGCTTCCGCTTGATACCCTTCATGTAAGATGGCCACTTCCATCAATGAACCCACCTGCCATTGATTGGATTGCTGCTGTAACATCCGTTGCACACTATCATCAATCATAGCATGATAAGGCCGCTCAAACTGGATTTCCGGTTGATTTCTAAACAAGCGGGAAACCAGGGAATAAGGGGATTGTTGCGCGCCGATTTCTTGGCGAATTAAGTTCATTAACAGATAGGGATTCCCTTGGAGGTTGCCACTTCCATTTATTAATTCTTTGATTTGGGGGACAACTTCCGGGGTTAATACTTCATCGGCATCTAATACGAGAATCCAGTCCCCTTGGGCGTATTTGAGGGATTCATTTCGCGCCGCAGCAAAATCATTGCACCAGTCGAAGTGATGAACCTTTGCACCAAACTCCTGGGCGATTTCTACGGTGCGATCGGTGGATCCGGTATCCAGAACCACCATTTCATCCACCAGATCCTTGACGCTGCCCAGACATTTGGGAAGGGTCGCTTCTTCGTTTTTGACAATCGTGCAAAGACTCAGATTCATCGGAAACCAGTTACGGGTAAGGGGTCAATGTTATTGTACTGGTAGAGACCCCGGAATGGTAGTCTAAGTTGAGGGCAGTGGCGATCGCTGCCTCCCGAGACCCGAGACGAGAGTCCTCGCCTCAGGGCGGAGGGATGGGTTTATACTGGGACAGCAGAGGATGAAGAGGTAAGAATGTGGCAGAAATTATTCTCAGAACGGATAATCCAGACCGAGTTACGGACTTAATAAAAAGAGCGATCGCTGCTGAAATAGACCGCCTTGAAAAAAATCTCAAATTCACCCAAACCAGACTTCATGTTTTTGAAGATAAATATAACCAACCCTCCCATCAGTTGAAAAATAGACTGAGGGCAGAAGATATGGATGGGGGAGATTTAGAATATTTAGAATGGGCGGGAGAATATCAACTGTTTTTAGAGTTGGAGGAACAAATTAAAGTCCTAAAAGGTTTAGAATATGTCAATCCATAACCCGAGTTTTTACCTCAAACTCAGATTGAGTGACCTCGGCACTCCCGTCATCCCGTGAGAACCCGATTAGGAGATGATCCTCATGACTCTACCCCGATATCCTGACTTGCCAACCCTGGAAAGCGATCGCCTCCTGCTCAGAAAAATGAGCCTGGAGGATGCACCGGATCTGTTTGAGTATGCCTCAGACTCCCAAGTAGCCCAATACACAACCTGGACCCCGCATCAATCCCTAGAAGACAGCCAGATTTTTTTAAATTCTATCCTCGAAAAATATCAGACTCATGAAAGTGGTGATTGGGGCATTATCCATAAAGGCGACTGCAAATTAATCGGCACTTGTGGTTTCGTCAACTGGGTTCAATCTCATCACCACGCTGAAATCGGCTACGCTTTATCCCGAGCCTATTGGGGACAAGGATATATGCCCGAATCTGTAAAAGCTCTCGTCGCTTTTGCTTTTCAGGAAACTAACTTAAACCGGATTGAAGCGCGATGTAAACTGCCTAATCGGTCCTCGGCAAGGGTGATGGAAAAAGTCGGCATGAAATATGAAGGAATCCTCCGCCAACAAATGTTCATTAAAGGCAGCTTTCATGATATGAAACTCTATGCCATTTTGCGGGAAGATTGGGAAAATTTATCAAAGTAAAGGGTGCTATTTCAGGGTAACAAAGGGAGTTTAGGTCTCTGATTACCCCGCTAAACTCCTACCTAAATGACTCAATTGTTGGCTAGTCATTCAGTCAATTGTCGCCAGCTTTATGGCAACTTTTCCTACATTTGAGGCGGCAGAATTACTTTGTCAATGACATGAATCACGCCGTTACTCGCTTCGATATCGGCTTGAACCACGTTAGCACTATTGACCATCACGCCTTCGTCAGCGACGGTCACATTGATGGCACTGCCTTCAATGCTGGGAACTTCTGAGGTGCTCAAATCCCCAGACCTGACTGAACCCTCTACGACATGATAGGTTAAAATTTGCACTAAAAGCTCGCGGTTTTCTGGTTGCAATAACTGCTCTAATGTGCCTTCGGGTAACGCGGCAAATGCCTCATCGGTGGGGGCAAAAACGGTGAAGGGACCTTCACCGGAGAGGGTATCGGTTAAACCGGCAACTTCTAACGCGGTGGTGAGGGTGGTGAACGATTCACTACCAGCGGCAATTTCAGCAATGGTCTGGTGATTCATTGCCATTGTAGTCTCAGCGGTTTCCGTCACAGATTCTGTGATCGCCTCCTCAGAAGAAGTCCCATTCTCTGTGGCGATGCTCACCCCTGCTACCACCGGCAATCCCATCAGTAAACTCGTCCCTGCAACACTCAAAAAGATAGCAACCTTTTTGTTGAAACCGTTCCAAAACTTAGAGTTCATCAGGTTTTTCCTTAATAGGTAAAGAATGGAAACATCGATATATTAAGTAATATTAACCGATGGTTTTCGATTTGACCACTCCCTCAAAAAAAATTTCAAAATTCCTGAAATAGCGGGGCCTACCCCCTATCCGTGAGGGTTCTAGTCGGGGGATTGATGGGCCTGGAATTGGCATCGGGAAGGGGGCGATCGGTCCAATTATCCTCACCCTAAAAACCAATGAAATTTTTGCAGGGCAATAACTTTGCCGATAAATTTGGGCAGATTTATCCAAGAGTCCCTCCCCCAAAACTGAGGGCTAGAACAACCCTTTTTTCCCAGATTGAGTCCCTGAACCAAGAGGGGATGAGTCTTACTTAAATGTGAAAATACCGCGCCCCTTGAGAGATTGATTTAGCCCTAAAAGTCAGTCTATCTGGATTTTTTTAGCGCCAATTTAAGGGCATCTCCAAATTTTTCACTTATGTTCTCTTTTAAGTGACACTAATCATTAATTAAATATCTATCCTAGGGTAGAGAGAAATTAGGTCAAGATACCCTATTTATTTCGGAGGATGTTTAGCAAGGGCATCGCCTGGACTGACTCCCTTTCATTCCAATTTATATCAAAGGCGATCGATTGCTGCCTTACTGATGAGGTATCCTGTATAAAAACAGGAATCGGCTGACTTTGAAACAGGTAACGAGTAACCGCGCATTGCAGCAGCCTGATCTATAACCCAACGGATCTCCTGTGGGGAAATAGGGAAAGCATCGGGTTCGGGAACTAGACCGTATCAAGTCTAAGCCAAGAAACCAGGTTTCTGATGTAAACAAACGGTGTTGCCTGATATAATCAGAAACAATCATCCTGCCCCCCTTGGCTTAAGGACTGACACCGAGCCTAAACTGGAGGGTAATCACGGGGACATATCCCAAAGGAGTAAGCGTGGCACAAGACGACCATAAAACAGAACAATTTCCAGATCTCGACTTAGAGATTGAGGAGGAAGAGGAAACAAGTAACGAACCCTTTGATCCAACGAAAATCAGGGTTGATACTAGACCCATGACCATCGATCTGCTCCTCTCCCGCATTAATCATGATGAACTCGACTTAGCACCGGATTTTCAGCGCAAAGAAGGAATCTGGAAAGAAACTGCCAAAAGCCGCTTAATTGAGTCTATCCTCATCCGGATACCTTTGCCTGCCTTTTATTTGGATGCGACTAATGACGACAAGTGGCTAGTCATTGATGGATTACAACGTCTAAGTGCCATTAAGGAGTTTATCATCGACAAAACGCTGAAACTGAAAGAGTTAGAATATCTCAAAGATATTGAAGGTAAAAATTATGATGAACTGCCCCGGAATTATCAGCGGCGTATCGGGGAAACCCTGCTGACCCTCTGTTTGATTGAAAAAGGGACTCCACCAGAAGTCAAGTATAACATTTTTAAACGCATTAATACAGGAGGGTTACCCCTCTCTCCCCAAGAACTCCGTCACGCGCTCAATCCGGGTAAAGCTACGAAACTTTTGGCGAGACTCGCCGAATTTCCCGAGTTTAAACAAGTTATCAATTTGGGAGAATCTAAAAAAGCCCGTCGGGATGACCATGAATTCATTGTCGGGTTTTTAGCCTATACCATAACGCCTTACAAAGATTATCCCATCAAAAAAGGTCGGGATTATTTTTTTAATGAAACCTTAGCATCGGTCAATAAAATGAACGATGCCGAGATAAAAGCGATAGAAGCGAAATTTAGAAAAGTGATGGTGGCTGCATTTGATATTTTTGGCGAGCGCGCCTTTCGGAAACTATCCGCAGAAAATCCAGACAAAAAATATCCAATTAATAAATCCTTGTTTGAGGCGTGGTCTGCCTGCCTAGGAAATCTTACAGATGAAGAAATTGAAGTATTAATCGAGCGCAGAACAAAATTAGTTCAAAAATTCATAAACTGCATGAAAAATGATGAAACCTTTGTCAAATCAATTTCTCAGGCATCGCAAAAAGTTAGCTATCGATTTACAATCATCGAACATATCATTGAAGAGGTACTGGTATGATTAGTCAGGTTAAGTTAAAGAACTTTAAAGCCTTCGAGGAACAGCAGATTCAGTTGAAGGCACTGACTTTGCTTTCCGGTTTAAATAGTACGGGTAAATCTTCAGTGCTGCAATTTCTCCTGCTGCTGCGGCAATCTTATCAACAAAAACTATTACCAGAGGTGGGTTTAGCGTTGAATGGGGATTTAGTTTGTATTGGTACTGCTCAAGATGCTCTTTTTGCCGATGCCAAAGAGAACTCAATCGGGTTTGAGGTGTTCTGGGAAGATGGCATTCAAGGCAAATGGGATTTTAGCTATAGTTCAGACACAGATGTTCTGGGACTTGCTTCTCAACCCAATACCTCGACCATTTATGAATCGAGTCTTTTCAGCGATCATTTCCATTATTTACAGGCAGAACGGATTGGCCCCCGCACCTACTTAGAAATATCGGATTTCCAAGTTCGTCAGCATCAACAATTAGGAACAAAAGGCGAATATACGGCCCATTTTCTCTCTATCTATGGACGTAAAGATATTCCAAACAGCAACCTAAAACATCCAGAGGAAGACGACCTCAACCTGAAACTCCAAGTTGAGGCATGGATAGGAGAAGTTAGTCCCGGTACTCGCCTAGAAATTAATTCAAATCCGGCTTTAGATCTGGTCAGTTTACAATATTCCTACGGACTAAGCAATCCGTACCGGGCGACTAATATTGGATTTGGAATTAGCTACACTTTGCCGATTATTGTAGCAATTCTAGCATCGGAACCGGGTACGCTAATCCTTCTGGAAAACCCAGAAGCTCACCTGCATCCCAAAGGACAAGTCAAAATGGGCGAGTTATTATCCTTAGCCGCAAGTAGTGGGGTTCAAGTGGTCGTCGAAACTCATAGTGATCATGTTTTAAATGGAATTCGTCTAGCAGTTCATGGCGGAAAACTAGCCCCTAAAGATGTCCAGTGCCACTTCTTGAGTCGAACTAAACAAGGGATGACCGAGGTAATTTCTCCCCATATCGATCGCAATGGACGAATTGACCAATGGCCCGATGGCTTCTTTAATGAATGGGAAAACAGTTTAGATGCCTTGTTAGAACCAGCCGGAGAATAAGATATCATGGAAATGGTATTAAATGAACTCTCTCTGCGGCATTCTGCACCGGATATTCCCACCGCGCGGCAATGGATGTCAGAGTTGATCGCCACCATCAGATCCGTAAAGAAACAGAGTAGCCACTCGATTTCTTTGCGAACGCAATATGACTTTCACGCTACCCAAATTGCCCCCAACTATCCCCTGCGCCGCTGGCTGAATGATCAAGAGGTAGATCGGGAGGAACGCCGTTTTATTAAGGTACTGGCTACGAAATCCCCCTTTTCCAATGAAGTGACCAAGCCAGAAATTCAAGACCTTGAAAATAACCAAGGCAATTATGAGTATAGGCATCAAGGTGAAACCGCGATTGGACTGGGTGTCGCTTCTTTGCTTGATCTGCTTCCAGTCAGCTTGCTTTCCGAACCCTGTTGGGATTGCAGCCGTCTCACGGTCGAAGTAACCGGAATTGATGATGATGATGAAACTATAATTGTCCATGCCAGTCGCAGCAGCCATGTCCGAGAACACGCTGATTGGATTCAAAGTTGCACTCAAGTTAAGGTGCGAGATGGGATTGATTTATGGCATTGTAAAGAGGATTTGTTCCCTCATTTGCAATTCTGTAATGCGGTAGAAAAGCAATTGCAAACCCTCTTAGCGAACGACCCGATGCTGCGAGCAGTAAAAAGACGATTATTGGACCTGGAAAATTACAGCAATAATTGGTCTTCGGGTGCTTTCGATTTGAATACCCTTCCTAGTAAAGCCACTCCCGAGAGCGACTCCAGGCTAAAACAGTTTAAAAAAGAGCTAACCTTTGACTGTCCCGATGGTGAGAGTCGTCTCTTCAGTTTACACGTTCGGATGACACCGGGGGCTTGGCGGCTTTATTTTTACCCAGATTTAGGCCCAGGTCAGCTCATCATTGGGTATATTGGTCCTAAGTTGCAATAATTGTAAGGGTTGGATGATTTTGAGCAGGATAATCTGTCATTAAATAGGGTTACTCCCCAAGAAAAAAGCCCGCACAAGCGGGCTTTATCCTTGTAGATTAGATAGACATTACGAGTTACTTTCCACCATCACCGGCTGGATGACAGAAGTTACAGCATCAGCACCATTGCCTTCCAACACCTCTTCCTGAGATTCTTGATGATACAAAGCCGCATCGATGCGGCAACCTCGGTAAGCTAGGACATACAACTCCTTGAGGTCGCGAATCAGGGGATAGCGGGGATTGGCACCTGTACATTGGTCATCAAATGCCTGATCCGCCATTTCTTCCACTTCTTCATAGAAGGCTTTGTCATCCCCAGAGAGGGCTTCTTTCAGGGTCAGAGGAATGTCCACCTCTTTCTTGAGGTTCTCGATCGCCTCTACCAATTTCTCGATTTTCTCTTGTTCGTTCTCGCCACCCAGTCCGAGATAGTCGGCAATCCGCGCATACCGCCATTTGGCATTGGGATATTTGTATTGCGGGAAGATGGCTTGCTTAAAGGGCACGTCGGTGGCATTATACCGGATGACGTGAGAAATCATCAAGGCATTGGCTAACCCGTGGGGGACATGGAAGGTCGAACCCAGTTTGTGCGCCATTGAGTGACAGACTCCGAGGAAGGCGTTGGCAAATGCCATCCCGGCGATGGTAGCGGCATAATGCACTTTCTCCCGCGCTTTCGGGTCTTTGGCCCCGTTTTTGTAGGAGGAAGGCAGATACTTAAACAGCAGGCGAATCGCTTCTAGGGCCAATCCGTTGGTAAACTCAGAAGCACAGACGGAAACGTAGGCTTCCAAGGCATGGGTGAGGGCGTCGATCCCACCATAAGCGGTGAGTTTCTTGGGCATATTCAGCACCAATTCCGGATCGACGATCGCCATGTTCGGAGTGAGGGCGTAATCCGCCAGGGGATACTTGATCCCCGTGCGATCGTCGGTGACAACGGCGAAGGGGGTGACTTCTGAACCCGTTCCCGAGGTGGTGGGAATGGCAACCATCATCGCTTTGACACCCAAGGGGGGCAGTTCATACACCCGTTTGCGGATGTCCATAAACCGGGTGGCGAGTCCTTCAAATTCAATTTCCGGATGTTCATACATCAACCACATGACTTTCGCCGCATCCATCGGCGACCCTCCCCCGAGGGCGATAATCACGTCGGGTTTGAAGGAGTTCATCCGCGCCAGTCCCTTATTGACTGTAGTCAGGGATGGATCGGGTTCCACGTCGAAGAAGATGTCATGTTTGACTCCAATTTCTTCGAGGACTTCTTCCACGGACTTGGTGAGACCCATGTCGTACAACGGTTTATCGGTGACGATAAAGGCGCGTTGTTTTCCTGCGAGTTCCCGCAGGGCGACTGGGAGGGAACCATATTTAAAGTACACTTTGGGCGGAATCCGGAACCAAAGCATATTTTCCCGGCGTTCCGAGATGGTTTTGATGTTGAGCAAATGTTGGGGACCAACGTTTTCGCTGATGGAGTTGCCTCCCCAGGTGCCGCAACCGAGGGTGAGGGAGGGGTCGAGGCGGAAGTTATACAGGTCACCGATCGCCCCTTGGGAGGAGGGGGTATTAATCAGCACCCGCGCCGTTTGCATTTGCCCTTCAAATTCTTGGATATGCTTAGTATTCGCAGGAGATGTATAGAGTACGGCAGTATGTCCCCGTCCGCCAAACTGCACTAAGTCATGGGCTTTATGGACGGAATCCGAAAAATCTGTCGCCCGATACATGGCTAAGATAGCCGAGAGTTTCTCGTAGGCAAAGGGTTCAGATTCAGAAATGTCTTCCACTTCACCAATCAGCACCCGCGTCTCTTCGGGAACGGAAATTCCGGCAATTTCAGCCAGCTTTTGAATGGATTGTCCGACAATATCCGGATTTAAGCGTCCGTTGATAATGATTTTGCTGCCGAGTTTTTGCCGTTCTTCCGGATTCAGGAAGTACGCGCCGCGATCGCTAAATTCCTGTTTGACCTCCTCATACACCTCATCCACCACAATCACCGATTGTTCTGAGGCGCAAATCATCCCATTGTCAAAGGTTTTGCTGATAATGATGGAGGAAACAGCCATTTTAACATGGGCAGTTTCATCAATCACTGCTGGGGTATTTCCAGCACCTACCCCCAGGGATGGATGTCCGGAAGAATAGGCCGCTTTGACCATACCCGGACCGCCAGTTGCCAGGATTAATTTAATATCAGGATGCTGCATCAAGTGCTGGGATAACGGCACCGTGGGCTCGTCAATCCAGCCGATTAGGTCTTCAGGTGCTCCGGCTTCTACGGCAGCTTCGAGGATGACTTTTGCCGCATCTCGGGTGCATTCTTTCGCCCGGGGGTGCGGAGAGAAAATAATCCCGTTCCGGGTTTTCAGGGCAAGCAGGGCTTTAAAAATAGCCGTGGAAGTGGGGTTGGTTGTGGGGACGATTCCCGCGAGAATACCCACAGGTTCGGCGATTTTTTGGAAGCCAAAAGATTTGTCTTCTTCAATGATCCCGCAGGTTTTTTCGTGCTTATATTTGTTGTAGATAATTTCTGAGGCAAAGTGGTTTTTAATCACCTTGTCTTCCACAATTCCCATGCCGGTTTCGGCTACCGCTTTCTTCGCCAGGGGAATTCGGGCTATGTTGGCCGCTAGAGCAGCTTTCTTGAAAATTTCATCCACCTGTTGCTGACTGTAGGTGGCATATTTTTCTTGGGCCGCTTTGACGCGCTGAATGAGTTCTTCGAGTTCTTGAGTGTTGGTGACTTGGCTGTTCATGTTAATTTTTTTCCTATCTCTCTAGTACCACAACATTAACAATTAGATAGGCTCGTTATGGATTCAATTGCCGGGGTTTTATGAGTGTTCTGGGATTAACGATTCCTGCTCGGTATCGAGCCGGTTGATTGTAATCTAGGCTACCCATTTTCAAAGTCTGCCGGGGGGCAATTCATGGCTGAGATCATGCATTTACTGCTGATCAGAGGTTGGGATTTCAGGATCTTACCTCGTTTCGCCATTTTCACCCCGTCCGTTAAACTTCTATAGCTCTATCATAAACAATTTTTTTGATTTTAGGACAGCAGGGGTTTAAATATTTTTGGCCCTGTTTTTATCTAGGAAATTTCTCTATTATAACACTTTCTCCGGCTTTTGCAGAGGCTGAAATCTTAAAATTTTCTACATTTTTTTTGAAAATCACCGGATCGATGGGAGTGACTCCGGAACACAGCGTTCAACCAATGGAGAAGCTCAGATCAGGCTCTAATCATAAGATGATCGGGGGAGATCACCTCAGATTTTCTTATGGGTTGCGCTTCCTCTGGGGCTGGATACAATTGATGTTAGAGCGAATGAGAGCGAAACTCCCGGGGTTGCCCAATCCTCTGACACCACAATCCCGAACCGTTCCCTGGCGATCGCTCACCCTGTTGCTACAGCCGAAAAATTGGGTCATCCTCAATCGGTGATGCTGGTTTTCTCATGCTGTATAAAAATTCACCCACCTAGCCCTGTCAAGGTGATAAATTTGATAACGAAAAAGAGTGATGGAATGTAGGGGCGCTTCGAGAAGCGCCTGTCCAGGATCTCAATTTGATAACGAAAAAGAGTGATGGAATGTAAGAGAATTATATAAAATAGTTTGATATTTGATTTGCTCAGGACTTACGCAATCTATAAAAATGAACCCCGCCCAAAATGTAGAGGCGATTCGCGAATCGCCTCTACATTTTGGGTTTGCCCTCCAAAAAAGCATAAGTCCTTTAATCGCATATGTATTCCATGAGTCCCGGAACCGCTCTATCCCGATTTAAAGGCATCATACGGAATTAGGTTGTGATAGGTCTTTAAAAACGAGCAAGCCATTGTAGGGTGGGCACTGCCCACCGTAAGTCATGTGGGCAGTGCCCACCCTACTTTTAACTTAAAAGCACCTCCGGTCCCCTCCCCTTGGCAAGGTCCGGGTTAGGGTGGGGTTCCCTCTTGGCGATCGCCCTAAAAACAGCCGCTTGAGAAAATGTCCACTTCCTCAACTCAATCCCCATTC
>JAABSJ010000195.1 GCA_011390515.1 Oscillatoria sp. | reverse complement strand
CGCGCAGGTTGACGGGAGGGAGTTGCGCCAGTTGACTTTGGAGTTCGGAAATTTCTGTGCTGAGTTTGTAACGGCGCAAATCGGCAGTTTCTGGATCTAAGATACCGTCTTGGCGCAGTTGTGGCAGTTGGGTGAGAATCTGTTGCTTGGTGCCGATCGCCTCTTGAATTTGCTGTTTAACGCCGCCAATTTGACCCATTTCTAATCCCGCAACGGCGCGAGGCAACTCCTGGCACACTTGGGCGATCGCCTGCTGTAAAATCGCTTGGTATGGAATCGCCCTACATTTCGGCTGTCGCACACAGTTTGTCGGACGCAAATATAAATATTCCCGACTCCCCTGATGCGCCTTCGCTTGCGAAATAGCCATTGAACAATGGCATTCTCCACAGACGACTAAACCGGCTAAAGAACGGGATGCACTGGCAGTTCGAGGCGGCATTCTTCGATTCCGGCGCAGGAGGCGATCGACTTGTGCCGCTTCCTCTCGGGAGATAATGGCTACATGAGTATTAGACAGCACTAACCCATTTTTATAGGCTAAATCCCCCCGATAGGTGGGATTGGTTAACCATCTCCTGCCGGTTGTTACGGAAATTTTTTTGCTGTGTTTTCGCTCTAAATAGCGCACGGCACCGCGCAAGGACCCGTAGAGGATAAATTGTTCAAAAAAGTCTTTAACCATCGCCGCAGCAGCGCGATCGAGGGCATAGCGGTCTTTACCGCGTCGATATCCAAAGGGTGCTTTTCCCGGTGGAGGAATGGATTGCAGGCGATTTTTAGCGTGTCCTTTGCGAATTTGGCGGGAACGTTGGACGCTTTCAATTTCTGAAAGCAGTTTCAACAGTTCGCTGCGGGTGAGGGGGGTATCTAGGGTGGCGGTGGCATTTTCGGTGGCGACAATTTGGATTTGCCGTTCTTCCAATTCTGCCATGCGATCGCAGACTTCTCGAACGGAGTCCCCCAATTCTTCGATGCGTCGAATTAATAAATAATCGGCGGTTTCTTCTTGACAATCTTTCAGGAGTTGTTGCAGATGGGTGCGAGTTCCTAAATCTCGATACACGCGATCGACTTCCCAGCCCCAAATTGCTGGATCACTGGGCGATTCTAATAGTGGGTCACTATATAAATAGGCAATGATTTTCATTTAGGGAAATCCAAAAAATAATGCCAACACCCGCACCCTGAAGGGTGGGGCTATACGGACGAAGCCTGCCTTCGCAGGCTGAAGAGTTTTGTTAAGTTTTTAGGGTATAGCATTCCTAAATCAGTTGTGGAAGACGATGGCGGCCCCCAACCGTCGGCGGCCTAGAACGGGAGTGAGGTATAAATCATTTAGGACTGCTATATTCCAACAAATAAATCATCCAAATGCGATGGTTAAGCACCTCTCAAGACTGTATTAGCCCGCGCAGGCGGGCTTTGTCCGTATAGCCCCACCCTTCAGGGTGCGGGTTTTTTGGAGATTTTATTTTATGGACTTCCCTTAATCGCGGAATTGGGATAATTTATTTTTGGGAATTCCCTTACACCTGAGTTAATTCAATCACATTGCCATCGGGGTCTTGGGTAAATAATGCAGCCCGTCCAGAGGCACTCAGTTGAATCGAACAGTTATGGGCGAGTAAATGCGCTTTGGCGGTTTCTAAGTTGCTGACTCCTAAGGCAAAATGGGGATTGCGACCGAGTTTTTCGGGGTTAGCGGGGACCAGATTGAGGGTTTCATCGACAATTAAATGCAGTTGAACGGGCCCAATTTGATACCAGACTCCGGCATAGCTAAAAGGGCGATCGACTTTTTCCAGTCCGAGGACGTTACTATAAAACTGTTCGGCCCGATGTAGGTCTGAGACTAAGATGGCAGTATGAAGATAAGGGGTAATTTCCATATTTATGATAAAACAAAGTGAGTTTGTTGTTTATTTTAGAGGTTTATGTCACAAGAACCGACTCTCAATCCTTGGAATTATAAACCCTGGTGGTGTCAACCTTGGTCAATTTTGTTAACGGGGATGACGTTGATTGTGGGCAGTTGGCTGGTGTTTCACAAACTCTGGGTAACGGCGATCGTTGCGGTCCCTTTGGTGGCTTGGATGGGGTTTTTCTTATTAATTTGGCCGAGGTTGATGATTGAAAGTGGGATTTTGGACCGTTACGAGGCCCAGTTCCGGGAAGGGGGAACGGGGGAGAAGGAGGGATAACAAGGGTCAAATTTTTAAATTCTTTATCAGGATTTAGGGATTTTGTCAAGACTTGGAGGCAGTTGGTTTGGCCGATCGCCGATTGTATAGAGGGGCCTTTGATAAATTGCCCCTATTTCGCAATCGGAGAAGTGATCAGGGCTAAAAAAATGGGAATAATTATCTAAGGAGTTCTGAGTAATTGCCGTCGCCTTGAATACATTTATCTTAACTTTCTAGCGGTCTTAATTTTGTTTTAATAATTTATAGAGCGATTTCGTCGCAGTGAGTGTAGGAGTCTGATTTCCCAGGCGAGTGGCTTGGAAAAAGCAAGGTGTAAATCTACGAGGACTCCCTCAAAGGTCAGAACAGTGAAGGAAACAGATATATGTTGCTTACGACTAGCATCCTTGCTCGAAATAACGTGAATCTGCTGGGTCAGGGCAGTGAAACAATGATTTTTGCCCACGGTTTTGGAACGGATCAAACCGCGTGGCGCAACCAGGTCAAGGTATTTGAGCCAAATTATCGCATAGTCTTATTTGATTTAGTCGGCTGTGGGAACTCGGATTTATCCGCCTATAGTCCGCGTCGCTACAGCAGTTTGCACAGCTATGCTGAGGACTTACTGGATTTGTGCCACGAACTCAAACTCCAAAACTGTATTTTTGTGGGTCATTCCGTCAGTGGGATGGTGGGGGTACTGGCGGCATTATCCGAACCGAAACGCTTTAGACAACTGATTTTATTAAATCCCTCTCCACGTTATCTGAATGATGGGGGATATGTGGGGGGATTTGAGCAATCGGATCTAGATGGCGTGTATGGGGCAATGTCTTCAAATTATCATGCTTGGGCCAGCGGATTTGCAGAATTGATGATGGGGAACCCGGACAAACCGGAACTGGCAATCGCTTTTGCCCAGACTCTCTCAGGGATGCGTCCGGATATTGCATTAAGCATTGCCAAAACAATCTTTCAGTCGGACCACCGGGGAGACTTATCGCGCTTGCAAGTTCCCACGGTGATTCTCCAATCCACCCATGATCCAGCAGTACCGGCAGTAGTCGGGGAGTACCTGTCTGAAAAAATTGCGAATAGCAGACTGATTCCCATCAAGTCAGAGGGACACTTTCCCCACTTAAGTACACCAGAGACCGTATCGACGGCGATCGCATCATGTTTGTCCAATTGACTCGGTTTACTCAGTTTCTTCGGTTTCCTCAGTTTACTCAGTTTCCTCAAGCTGCACAACTGCGTCCAGACCGCTTGCCCCGCTTTACACCTAGGGTTTTTGAGTCGATTCTGGTCCTGTTGCTGGTAGGATGGCTACTCCGATGGACTCCGGTTTGGCCCGTCGCCTTGACCCTCGTGATGGTAGGAATTTTCCGCCCGGTGTTGATTGTTCCAGTCTCAATCATGGGAATCACTTTACTGTCCCGGTTAGACCTTCAACTCGGTGAGGGGGTATTTGGTTATAGCTATGGTGTAGCCTTGGCGGGGGTGGCGTTTCTGGGAGTAGAACTGGGAAAATTTTTGCGCCAGGTGGAGTGGCATTCAGGGTTGCAATCGATGCAACTCCAATTGGCTGAGGATCAAGGGCTAGGGACACCGGAAAGGGTTTTGAATCAGACCTTGAGCTTGCTGATGACCCTGGTGAATGCAGATGCGGCGATCGCCTTGCGACAAGTGGATGAAGTCACCGCTGAGGCGGTCGTCTGTCTGCCTCAGAAGCTGTTATCAGACAAATTCACCTCTCCCCAACTGTTTGCCGAGGCGATCGCCTTGAATCGCTGCTTGTATTATCAAAACTACCCCCACCAACCGGGGGCAATTCGCAGTTTAATCGCTGCGGGTACAAAATCTTTGGCGGTTTTGCCCTTGCAACCTCCAGTGAGGGAGGGGGTGGAGGGCCTTTGCGGGGGCATTTTAATCATTTGGTCTCGCAACGTTACCCTCACGCCGGATCTGAAACGCTGTCTGGAATCCCTGCGTGGGGAACTGCGAATGTTACTCCAGTTTCAAGACACAACTTGGCGACTGGAACGGACGACAATCCGCCTCGGGGCGATTCTGGAAACGATTCCCCAAGGAGTGATTTTTGTAGATGATCAGGGGGAACAAAGTTGGCTGAATCCGAGTGCAGCGCAACACCTGAATTTGCAGCATGGAGAGGTTAAACCCTTAGAAATCGCCCTCGCAATGGCCAAGCTGCGAGCAAATGCGGAGAATCAGGAAGCCCTCTGCGCGCAAGCGGCCAAACTGTTCCAAGAACCGGGGACGGAGATTCGGAATTGGCAGTGGGTCTTTACAAAACCCGAACGTAAAGTGTTGAGCATATCCGTTACCCCGACACAGATTCGCAATGTCCCGGGTCGGCTGTGGGTGATTGATGATATCACCGATCGCTACTGGTTACAGCAGGCATTATTAGTCCGCTCTCAGGAGTTATCTCTAGCCAATGAAGGGCTTCATGAAGCGGCGATCCAACAATCATTATTGTATCGACAACTGAGGATTGCGAATGCGGAACTTGAAAAGTTAGCAACCACAGACGGATTAACTCAGATTGCCAATCGGCGTATTTTTGATACGGTGTTGGCACAGGAATGGAAGCGATTAATGCGATCGCAATCTCCCCTATCTGTAATTTTGATTGATGTAGACTTTTTTAAACGGTATAACGATACCTACGGACATCAAGCCGGGGATGAATGTCTTAAGAAAATTGCCCAGGCAGTCGCTTCAGTGGTGAAACGTCAAGGGGATTTAGTCGCCCGCTATGGCGGGGAAGAATTTGTGGTGGTGTTACCGGCAACAGATGGACCCGGGGCAGTCCGAGTGGCGGAGGAAATTCGACTGGCGGTAGCAGAAGCAAATCTAGAACACCGGAGTTCCACGGTACAAGAAATCGTCAGTCTGAGTCAAGGGATTGCTACTTTGATCCCGCGACTAGATACCAGCCCCGATGAACTGATTGCTGCTGCGGATGAAGCGTTGTATTATGCCAAGAGTCGAGGTCGCGATCGCTTTGTGGTGTTTGATCGCAAAATGCAAGACCGATCGCTGGCGATCATGCAAGTGGAAAAGGATTTACGCCTTGCCATTGAGCAAGAAGAATTTTGCTTGCACTACCAGCCGATTGTTTCTCTGATTAATGGAGAAATTGTCGGATTTGAGGCATTAGTCCGGTGGAATCATCCCCAACGGGGCTTGGTTTCTCCCGCTGAATTTATTCCCATCGCTGAACAAACCGGCCTAATTACTTCGATGAGTTGGTGGATTTTCCAGGCCGCTTGCTGCCAGTTGCGGGAGTGGCAATTGCGATTTCCTTATTATCGCGACTTGACGATGAGTATTAATCTCTCTGGGAAGCAGCTAGAACAATTGGGGATGGTGGAGCGGATGGATCGAATTTTGCAAGAAGTCGGAGTGGATGCCGCCTCGATTAAGCTGGAAATTACGGAAACTTGTTTAAAGGAAACCCCGGCTTTAGTGACAATTCTCAACCAGCTCAAGGTCATGGGATTTCAGTTGGCGATCGATGATTTTGGCACGGGATATTCTTCCCTGAGTCGGCTGCATCAGTTTCCCATTGATACCTTGAAAATTGACCGCTCTTTTATCAACCAAATGAGCCGAAATCCCAAGGGTTTAGCAATTGTAGAAGCGATTGTTTTGTTGGCGCAACATACCCATCTGACAACGATTTCTGAAGGCATCGAAACCATCGCCCAACTGGAACAGTTACAAAACCTGCACTGTGAATTTGGACAGGGGTATTTGTTCTCAAAACCCCTAGACTCCAACGCCGCATATACGCTTTTGGCACAAAATGTCACGCCACCGAGTTTAAGTTGCATATCTGTTCCTTCTTGTCAATGCCCTCCCGGAGGATAAAGGCGAAAGGAGTAAAGATGAAGGGACAAGTCTAAAAAAGAATCGAATCTGGGTAGCTTCTATAAGGAAACACTTTGTACAATCAAGGGTGAATTGTTATAGCAATACGGACCCCCTGTGGGAGAGCGAAACCCAGATGAAGCCCCTCTTTTGCAGTAAAGGACATGATAATTTCCCCGGAAGTCGCTTTTGCCAGTCTTGTGGCGAACCGTTAAAGGTGCGAGGCCCAGAGGGAATCTCAATAGGAGCCATTTCTGCGGGAACCATTGTGGGCGATCGCTACCGACTGGTGCGAGAACTCGGTCATGGGGGCTTCGGACGCACTTATTTGGCTGAAGATATCAATCGTTTTAACGAACAGTGCGTTCTCAAAGAATTTGCCCCCAAGGTTCAAGGGACTTACGCCCAACAAAAGGCGGAGGAACTGTTCGCTCGGGAAGCCGGTGTTCTCTACCAACTCCAACACCCGCAGATTCCAAAATTCCGGGAACTGTGCCGATCGCCCGTTGAGGGTCGCAGTCGGTTGTTTTTGGTGCAAGATTATGTCGAGGGGCAGAACTACCGGGTATTGCTCTCCCAACGCCTTCAGCAAGGGCAGAAATTTACCGTTGCTGAGGTGACACAGTTCCTGCAACAACTGTTACCCGTTTTGGACTACATCCACTCGCGCCGGGTGATTCATCGGGATATCTCTCCGGATAATCTGATTTTCAGGACTCGGGACCAGTTGCCGGTTTTGATTGATTTTGGGGGGGTCAAGCAAGTGGCGGCCCAGGTGGAGTCCCAGGTAATGAACCAACCCGTTAGCAGTCCTCCCATGCCTGTTGCTACTCGCCTGGGTAAGGTGGGATATGCACCGGAAGAACAGATGATGTTGGGACAGGTGTATCCCCACAGTGATTTATATGCCCTGGGGGTGACAGTATTAGTGTTGTTGACGGGGGAAGAACCCCAGCCATTTTTTGATGCCCAGGAGTTGAATTGGGGGAAGGATGGACTTGGGGAGATGCCACCGGGTTTGCAACAGGTCCTGAAAAAAATGTTGGCCCGTCGGGTGGGCGATCGCTTCCAAAGTGCAACGGAGGTTGTCCAGGCGATCGCCCAGGTCCAATCCACGGGCACTTTAGGGCCTCAATCTCAACCCCCGGCCCCCCCGATCCGGCCCAATTCGGTTCCACCCGGGACGGTGTTTCCCACGGAACTCCCCCCGGAGAGCATTTCTGCATCTAAAAATGTCAATTCGGGGTCATTATCCCCCTTCCCGGCATCAGTGGGAGAAATTACGGGGACTGCTGCCGTGACCGGAATTCCTCAGTCTCGACGAGGGTATCTCCCTTGGTGGGGGACGCTGTTATTGGTGATGATGTTAGTCGTGGGTGCCGGGAGTGCCGGTTGGTGGGGAGGCAGACAGTGGGTTAAATATAATCCGATGCAACCGCCCGGTTTTGCTGAGAAACCGGATTTATTTGAAGATGTTGATCCGGATTTAGTAGAATTTTCTGCCCGTTATTCCCCGGAGGAATTTAAGCGCAAAGAAGCCCTACGCGATCGCCGAGAGGAACTGGGGATTCCCTATCAATTTTATGTGAATCTTGTTAATGAAGCGTTTTATGAACGATATCCCACTCAACGGGGGATTGTTCTGAGTTATGAACCGGAAGATGAACTGTGGCGATCGCGCTGGGATGAGTTGGCCTCTGAACTGTTGGATTATTTGGCGACTTTAAGTAACCAAGCGCGTCGGGGTTTGGGGACTTATGATTACCAACAACGCGATCGGGTGTCAATGGCGGTGAAGCGATTACAACTGAGTAGTCGCGCCCTTTATGATTTAGCTGATGCTCAATTTTTCTATCAATTTCCTGAACAGCAAGGGGTTGATTTTATTAATCAACCTGTCGGCCAAATCTGGCACGCGATCGTTGCCGATCAACTCACCGCCTTACAACAAGGGAAAACCCTCGAAACTATTCAATTTTCCCGAGGTCAATTTCGACATCAGGTTACAGGAACCCTCGCCCCCGGTGAGGGAAAAGCTTATACAGCCTATCTCTCGAAAGGTCAAATTCTGCGCTTGTATTTGCAGACCAATCGCAACCTGCGGATCTCTCTCTATCCTCCAACCAGTACAGCGGACCCCATCTTGGAAGATTCTTCCCAACAGGCTTGGAGTGGCATTCTACCGGAATCCGGCTATTATGAAATTATTATAGTATCCAATGCCCGAGAGTCTGCATCTTACCAACTCAATATCGCCGCCGATCGCGTTACTTCCGAGTGATATGATATGCGGGCGATCGGCTCCTCCGGTCCCCTCCCCTTGCCAAGGGGAGGGGACCGGAGGTAAAAAACCTGTTCTTGTCAGCCCCCTTTCCATCGCACAATAAGGGTGAAAAAATTTCACATAGAGTAACCCTGCTCACCCTACTCCTTCTTGTCATCAGACAGACTCAAGCGATCGCCTGCCGGATTCAGGGGAGTTTCTGGGGGAACTGGTGCTATCTTCGGTGAGATGCCCTCGGGGTTCGAGTTTGCCTGAGCAAGATCTCGCCTTTTTTGAATCTCTTTTTTAGCCCACAACCATGCACCCCAAGAACACAATGCACTCCCCAGAAACGCCAGAATAAACGGGTGGGGGGGAAGCCAAAATTGCTCCCGAGTCGGCCATTGCCAAGGTTGGGTGATTAACCCGGAAGTTGAAGCCACGATCGCCCCTGCCGCAATCCCGACCCCCACTGCGTTGATTTGGTCTTGTAAGCCTTGGTTGAATTTTTCTTGCTGTTCTCGACTGGTTGCTAAGGCTGTTTGCAGGTTGCGATCGCGTTCCGCCTGGTCAATTTCCACTAAACCCCGAATCGAGGCGATCGCCGTATCCAGTAACCCGGATCCGTGGCGGAAATAGTTGAGATCGGCAGTGATTTGGTCTTGAAAAGCGACTGACTCCTTCTCCCCAAACACCCGCAACGCCTCTAGGGGAGTTTGCGCCAATTGTTCCATCTGGTCCAGAATCGCGAGATAGTTTTTCTGATTAATGGCGATCGTATTGTGAGCATATTCCAGATTTCGCAATTGCTGGGAATAGGACAAAGCAGTTTTCAGCAACTCTTTCAGGGTTAGTTTTAAATCCGTTAATTGTTCATCAGTCAGGGTATCTCGTTGCTTATTCTGGAGATAATTTTCATTTAATTGCTGTAAATATCGCTCATTTTCGCTCACAATTGCATCAGCTTTTTGATAAGAGTAGCGGCTCTGTCGGAAACTCTCGGAAATTTTGTGATAATATAATAAAAGCTCCGGCAACTCCCAATAACATCGCTGTAAAATCAAACTGGTTTCCTCCTCAAAGAAAAACCAAATCAGCAGATGTCCGAATGGATTTACCGTTAAATCATCCCGGGGATTGCCATACTCATAAAGATAGCCCCCCCAAAGTTCATAAGTGCGATACAACCGGGGGAAAGAACCAACCGTTGACACCTGAAAAAACTGTTGCCAGCAAGTGCGAGCTAAGGATTCCAGATCTTGAACCGCTGAGGGCCGAGGTCTATCCAGATAAGCTGTTAATAATAAAGTCTGTCCCAAATACCCTAAAGGGGGAGTTTTAGGCGGAGTGAAACAGCCTTGGGGATTGAGTTTCTCAAGGTCTTCGCTTCGGTATTGATCCTCACCGGGATGTTCTGGGCAGAATAGATTCAGATTCAACCCATAGCTATCATGGAGGGATTGAGGATAGACAAATCCCTCTAATTTTTGTTCGGGAATCTCGAAATATTCATATTGTCGCCCCTCCTCCAGATCTGGATTGTTAAGCAGTTCAAAATTGCGGGAGTTGGCCTCATTTTGCCACCCTGAACTGAGCGTAACGCCAAAGGGCGATAACACCTGTTCATAATGTTGTTTCACCCAATCCAAATCGGCCAGGGTTTGCTCAGAGGAGGGTTGAGCCTCAGCCACCACTAGCCCCTCACGATAGCGATAGGCAAACCAATAGAGACTCGGGGCGTAGAGATAATCGCTCATGCTGATTTTTCACGGATAGCATTGTTAACCGACTCAGCAATCAAGGCTTTATTGTAAACCTTGCTGGCTTTTTCTCCCTCCGCCGGTGTAGGAATGACTTTCCCTTTTTGAACCACACTAGCCCGCAGTTGGCGCATGGCTTTGGGGTCGATATTTATCTCGACTTCTTGACACCAAGATTGAATAGATAACGCTAAGACTAAGGGGCTGTCTTCCACGGTTTCAAGTTGGCTTAGAAAACTCGGGAGATGTTCCCATAAGCTATTAGTCGCCGGGAGAGTCGTGCGGGCATTCTCAAGAAAGGTGAGAAAATCTTCAATAATTTGGATTTCTTCTGGAGGCATGATTTTTAAGGGTAGATACGGGATGAGAATGAGCTTGTGATGAGCAACAACCGGCGGGGGTTAAAACGATTGGCGGCCTCAGAGCTCGAGTCGGTTAAAAACCGACTGCAAGTCTTATACCGTGGTGTTTTCAGTCGGTTTCAACTGACATCTTGCACCTGTTGCAACAACCGGCGGGGGATTAATCCCCCGCCTCATAGCTAAAGTCGGTTAAAACCGACTAAACATCCCACGGGATAAGACGAGCAGTCGTCTTTAGACGACTTTAGCTGTTAGGCGGGGGTTTTAACCCCCGCCGGTTGTTGAGAATGGTGCAAGATCTCAGTTTCAACCGACTTTAGCTGTTAGGCGGGGGTTTTAACCCCCGCCGGTTGTTGCTATTCTAACCCGTTGGCGCGGAAGGCGGACCAGTAGAGACGCTGGCTAAAAGGAGTTTGGCGATCGTAGCGGTTGAGTCTGAGTTGACAACGGGCTAAATCGTCCCGGGAGAATTCTAGGGTATCTTTGCACCAGTCTAAGAATTGGGCCGGGGTGCGGGTTCGCAGCCAGGTGGTGGCCGCTTGGAGGGCTTGGGTAATGGTGCGGGTGGGGGTGAGTTCTTCATAGAAGCGGACGGAAAGGAAAGCGGTGGCAAAATCATCCACACACCAGAGGGTATCCACCACGGTGCCACTCCCGGCGTAGAGGAGGGCGTTAGCGAGGCCGATATATTCGTCCGTGATGCGGCTATCCAGGCGGCCCGTTTCGCAGGCGGAGAGGATGACTAGGCGGCAGGTGAGTTTGAGGTTGCGGTAGATTTCCGCAGCGGTGAGGCCCTGGCGTTCCGTGTCGAAGCGGCGACCATTCCGGAAGGTGAGAGTGCGCGCCTCGTCCGGGGGGGCGGGGCTATCTCCGGCGAGGATGAGGGCGGAGTTGAGGGGGTTGGCGCTGTTGAAGCCCCCATGACAGGCGAAATGGACTATTTCGCTGTTCTGGAGTTGGGCGCGGGTACCGGGTTGCTCAAAGGCGGGTTTATTCGCTTGCTGGTGTTTGAGGATGTAGGGGTTGGGGAGGAAGCGGGGGCGGATCAGGTCAATTTCCACATCGGCATAGAGGAGGTCTTGGGTGGGGTTTTGGACGGCGAAGAAGGGGGCGGTGGGGGTGGTGCGGGGGCGATTTTGGAGGTAGGCGAGGATTTGGCAACTGGGGGCATAGCGCACCCCTTGGGCAAAACAATCCTGTAGGGGTTGGCCCTCACGATGGCGGGCCCCTCTCCCAGGGGGGGAGAGGGGAGAAGAGGGGACGGTGAGGGCATGGAGGGGGAAGAGGTGGAGGTAGAGGTGGGGGATGAGGATGAGATGATGGCAGGGGTTGGGGCAGTGG
>JAABSJ010000194.1 GCA_011390515.1 Oscillatoria sp. | reverse complement strand
AATAAAGATTTACCTCCAGCTTTATTTGTTCGGGAAGTTGAGCGAGCGGTTTTTGAGTGGTTAATACGTGAGTATCCTGATGAATTAATCACCCAAAATGAAAGAAGCAGGGATTCATTTATCGATATATTACGTGATTCCAATGACTCTAAAGTTGGATATGAAGTAAAATACATAAAAGGTACAGGAATTCCTATCAGGAAGCTCCACGAATGTATCATGAAAATGGAATTTGTTATTTTGAGGGAAAGTTTAGATTTTGGATATATAGTTATAGTAACTGGTCAGATTGAAAATGATAGCCAAAGGTGGGTATTTGCAGTTAAAAAATTAATTCAATCTTTTGAATTTGTTGATAAATTAGGCTTTATTGTAGGGGGTATATATGTTCAACGAGACGGCACAGGAGCGGACAAACATATTTTCCAGGAATTTAGTACCATTAAAGCCCAAAGTGATAACGGTTAATATTTAAAGGCCACTTTTTATAAACTGACAAAATAACTATAGACTCTGGATTGCTTCAATGATGCTAACTGACCGGAACTAAAATCGAAAGTTGATAATACAATTCTGGGATCTTTCGACGCATTAGAACGGTTTGGATTGTGCTATTTGATGAAGATGTTGCTAGGTTTGTAACAGCAGTACCAGATAGATTAGGAGGGTTGTAATGGCTCGATTTCAGCTATTTGATGGAGTTAAACTCACTGAAGCTATTCCCTTAACCGATGGGGGAGTGGCGCAGGGGGGAACCGTTGGCACAATTGTGGAAGTTCTGGGAGAGGGAAAGGCTTATCTTGTCGAATTGTTTGGGGGTTGGGTTAAGTACGATGAAAAGGGTAATTTTGTGTCAGCGACTCAGGATGAAGCTGATTCGTTTATGGAGACAATCGGGGTAGAAACCGTTTACCCTCATCAATTAGTTTTAACCATTCCTGCTCGTAAAGCGATGGGAGTTCGAGAACATTTAACAGCAGTTTTAGATAATTTATCCGATGATTTAGTTGCTGAAGTTCGCGACTTTGCCGAATTTTTACAGCAGAAACAGTAACAAAAGTAAGTCAGTTAATCAAATGCTAACCGACCCGGAACTGAAATCGAAAGTTGGTGCAATTTGGGATAGATTAGGGTCGTCGGGACTGTCTAACCCGAAGGGGGCGTTTGAGATTGCAGATATGGATTAGGGCGTTGCACTAGAGTACAGTAGCCCTATTTTATCTGGATTTGGGCCATTCCTACGGTTTGATATGTTTTTGTAAGAATTCGCCTAATGCTTCCTTACTCATTCTGTCTTCCACCACATCTAGGACCATCTGGTATGTCGCATCTGCTGACAAGTCGAGGCGGTATCCGTTGATTCTGAGGAACGTATCCATTACCGCGAAGGCAGTGCGCTTGTTGCCATCCACAAAGGGATGATTCTTTGCCAAATGGTAAAGGTACGCTGCTGCTTGTTCTGGTAGAGTGGGATGCAGAAACTGTCCGCCAAAGGTAGCTTGAGGTTGAGCCAATGCAGATTCGAGTAACCCTTCGTCTCTGATCCCAGAAGTGCCGCCAAATTTGTTGATTTGACGATTGTGGATATTCAGAACTTGGGACAGTTGAATAAATCTAGGAGTCTGCAAGGCGACGGTAAACCTCCTCCCATTCTTGTTCGGATGCTAAATAAGCCTCCCAGACTTCTTCTTTGGAGGCATAGGTAAATAAGGGTTGGTCTGCCGATCGCCCTTGTTCAGTGGCGTCAGTGCTTTCTGGAGTGGATGGGGTGCGATCGCCTCCGTCCTCCCTCTGCTGTTCGATGATTTCTGATAGTTCTACAGGTTGTGTTGGCGCTTTTGCAAACACGGGATTCCCATCGTGTTTACTAATGGTAGCCACTTCTTGACTAAATTGGGCTAGGAGGCTAAATAGGATATCTTTCCATGCTCCCGCTCTTCCCGTTTGATGAAGCGTATATTTGGCACAGTCTGGATGGTCAAACCAGACTTCAGTTTGATCTAACAAATGATTCTTTGAATCCGGCAATTCTTGCTTAACCCTACAGGGAAAATCCCGGAGCAAGGTGATAAACTGTTGTTGTTCCGCTCCAGTCAAACTTCGTGAAAACTCTACAGTATGGGTATGGGTTTGAACGGAACCCTCGTGGGAAACTTGACTCCGACGCGGGCTTAAATCGTTTAAGGTATATTTAGGTTTCATGGCTCCTTTCACCTATCCTAGAGGTCTGAAATCAGCAACTTGATTTAAAAAATCAAAAGCAGCAATAGAAAACCAGATTTGTTGCGCTTTAAATTTCACATTAATAATGGGTGCTATTCGAGCCTCTTTTCTATCCAAGAAATATTTTAATTCTACCACAGGTAACGAGATTTCTATAACCGTATATTCTGAGGTTGCAGCAGTGGGGGCTAAACTGGCAAAGAACCAGGCGACATCTAAATCCAACGCTGTATAGAGTCCTGGCCCTAATTGGACCGGGTTAACTTGTAACTTCAGCAGGCGCTCAGAATTTAAGCCGTTATTGAGAATATCCAAGGCACTATAAACATCTGTTCCATGATAGAGGGTTATAGTCGTCACAGTTTCTCAGCTAACTCCAATAAACATTTAAACGAACACAGCAGCAGGATTATAGTTGATTTTTAAAGAAATCCCTTGGCGAGGAACATTCCGGAGAAATCCCCCCGGTTGGTGTTCAAATCTTGCTTAGGGAGGGTTGGTTAATTTGATAAAGATAACGACTGAAGTCGTTACTACAAACTGAAGAAGATTAGCCCGCGCAGGCGGGCTTTGTTTGTATAGCCCCACCCTTCAGGGTGCGGGCGGGCTATATTTCCTACACCTTAGCTACTTCTGAAAAGCGAATTTTCAGATAGTCATCTTCCATTTTTGCTCCCGAGGGTTGTAACGCTGCCAAGGCTTGCGGTAACACCAAATTCCGGCGATGATTGCCAATGGTAATATTCAACTCATCGGCGCTTTTACTGAGTTGAATTTGGTCTTTGGGAATACCCGGCAAATACAGTTCTAAACTGTATTCATTCTGGTTTTGGACCACGCGGACCGTGGTTTCTTTGTAGTAAACCTGACTAGGGTCTTCATCTTTCCCATACAAGGTTTCTTTGAGGCGATCGAGCGCTTCTAAGCCGCACATTTCCTCAGAATAAAGGGGAACCTCTTTCACGGGTAAGGGATGGAAATTTTCGTGAATTTCCTCTCGGTACTGGGTTTGATTTTCTTTCCAGCGTTGGAAGAATGGGTCGGTGACCGTTTCGGGAATAATTCGGTTGGCGATAATTAAATCGGTGGCGACATTATATAAGCTCAAATAGGCATGAGCGCGTAAGGATTCTTTAATCACCATTTTCTCGGGGTTGGTGACTAAGCGGACGGAGGTTTGGGTATTATCGGTTAATACCTTTTCTAATGCCTCAATTTGTTCATAAAACTCATAAGGCGCATCCATCACCTCTTTATCTGGGAGGGAAAATCCGGCGATCGGGCGGAAGATGGGTTCGACTAAGGGTCGCAGGGCGACGGATATGCCTTGGAAGGGTTTATAAAATCGTCTCATGTACCAGCCCCCGACTTCGGGTAAGCTGAGTAAGCGCAGGGCGGTCCCGGTGGGTGCGGAGTCAATAATCAAGACATCATAGAAGCCTTCGTCATAATGCCGTTTCATCCGCACAAGACCAAAGATTTCATCCATTCCGGGTAAAATGGCGAGTTCTTCGGCTTGAATCCCTTCGAGTCCTCTAGCTTGCAAAACTTGGGTAATATAGCGTTTGACTGACCCCCAGTTAGCCTCTAATTCGATGAGTGCATCGAGTTCTGCCCCCCAGAGGTTCTCTCTAACGAGGCGAGGTTCATGACCTAATTCCATGTCAAAGCTATCCGCTAAGGAATGAGCTGGGTCGGTACTCAATACTAAGGTTTTATAGCCTAATTCGGCACATTGTAATCCGGTGGCAGCGGCAACGGATGTTTTACCCACGCCGCCTTTGCCGGTCATTAAAATTAATCGCATGGATCTTTTACCCCTGCCTGAGAATTGTTAACATCTCTTTACTTTAACGGTTTTTTTCGGAAACCTGTGGTTTGAAGTGCTGTTTGAGGACGTCGAGGCGGGAGATATCCCAATAATCGATATGGGCGATGATTTTTCCCTCGGGGTTGAGTTGCAATTCGCTGCGTCCGGAAATGGCAATCCGGGGTTGCCAGGGGAGGGGGGTGGTCCAATTTAGGGTCCAGCGGGTTTCGATGGTGTTGTCGATACGGCGAATGTCGTGTAAGTCCATTTTGATTTGTTTAAACCAGGTGGACATGAACCCAATCATCTGCCGGTAGCGATCGCACCCACGAAATTCGGTCATCGGGTCTTTGAAATAAACCGTTTCGCTATAAAGGCTATAGGTCTGATTTTTGGGAAACTGTTGATAGTCTTGTTTGAGAATTTCAATAATATCCATAAAGCCCAGAGAATTGCAGCAATTTTTAAGAGTACAGGACTTACCCAATTTTTAACATTAAATGCTAAATGTAGAGGCGATTCGCGAATCGCCTCTACATTTAGGACTCGCTCGGAAAATATGCGTAAGTCCTGGAGCAATAATAAACCCCCAGCAATTGCCAGGGGTTAATTTAAAAGGTGATTCAACTGAAGGATTGAGAAAGAATTTTCATCCCTTCAATTTCTAACCTTTATGCAAACCATTCTTCGAGGGCTTCTTCCTTGGTGTTGGTCCGACGAGCAGGGGTGACCCGATTGAAGTTCATGTGAATCTCGCGGGTTTGTTCGCCGTCGGAGGCGACTGCGACAATCGGGTAGTCGATGACGCCATCTTGGAAGGACATCTGGAAGCGGAAGGTCCCATCTGCATTCAGTTTGATGGGGCGTCCACCGATGGTGACGGTGGCATCGGGTTCGGTGGCACCGTAGACGATCAATTCGGCATCAGCAACCAGCCAGAATTTGCGAGGACGGTTGGGGGGTGCGGAAGCAAATCCTGCACCGGACATATTCATGCCGACTCCGGACATATTCATGCCGATACCGGAAGCGGTCGGAACGGCCCACATTCCCACACCGGAGGGGAAAACGTAGGAACTGAGGGATTGTTCGGGGGCCATCGAACCGGGAACGTGCTGCATGGACCCGAACAGGGAACCGGCAACGCGCTGGGATTCGGCACCTTCGGCCATGCCAAAGATTTCGTCGTAAATGGCGTTGGGGCTGGCAACTGGGGCTTTCTTGCTGGGGGGAACCAGTTGCATGAAGGTTTTGCCGCGTAGGTCTTCTTCCCATTCGATGGTGAGGAAGTGGTCTTCAATCCAGTCGGAGGGATAAACCGGGGGAATGTGGACGAGGGCGGAACGGGAGAGGACTAACCAGCGACCATCAGCACAACGGTAGCCGATGTCTACGACGTAATCGCGATCGCTCACAGGAATCGGTAAGTACCATTCCCGCGCTAGTTCGTCGCAAGGATATTCTTGAATGCTGTGGGGGCTTTGGGTTTCGATGTTGATGTCGGTAACATCGTACAGGCGGAGGGCTAATTGTTGGCCCCCTTGACGGCGCATTTCTTCTTTGTTGGTGTTGGGAATATCCCAGTAGCTATAGGCCCATTGGGGATCGCGAGGTAACAGCATGATGCGGCTTTCACCGTAACCACCAGGTAAATCGCCGAGTCCTTCATCAACTGAGGCGAGGGTTCCACCTGTGCGATCTTCTTGACCCAGTTCAAACTTTGCTGCTTCCACTTCTTCCTGTGCCTCCAATGTACGAGTTTGTTCTACGGAAATCTTGGTGCGTTGTTTTTCTTGAATTGATGCCAGAAGTTGAGATTTCCTCATCCGGCTATAGCGAGAGATTCCACATTCACTGGCGACTCTGCGGAGTTGCCGTAGGGTCATCTCTTCTAAGGGGGGTCGTTCTTTTGCCATTGTTCTCTTGGCCTCCTAATTTCGGCTATACGGCAGGTGGGTTGCTTCCGATGTCAAAATTTCTCGTTGTGGTTGAATTGGTTCGAGGAATTTAGTTCGGAATGTTAGGTAGCCTTGCTTGTAAATGAGCGATCGCGATCCTCCTTCCCTATCATTAAGTTTTTATGGGGGGACGAATCCCTAAGTTAATTAAGTGAATGGAATTTCCAGGCCGGATCATAAAACAGTTGCCTTACGATTTGCCCAGTTCATAAAAATTAGCTGCGGCTTGATCGCCGATCGCGTTTTTATTTGCCCTTGCACATTAGGTCCTGCTAGACCGTCTTGAGATTAGGTTATCCTCTGGGTTTTCTTCCGCCCCTCTCAATCAGAGGTCCTGATTTGGAGTGGGTTGGTGAAATCAACCGGGATGAGTCCATTTCCCTTAACTGTTCCTCGCTTACCTGAATGCGCCTGACCAATGTTTCCCGAGGTTGAGGGTCTTCATCCAAAATGGTGTTGACTCTCAATGAGGTCCCTGGGCTGTTGAGTACAGCTTTTTTTTGGGATCGCGGGGGATCGCTTGGTTATGTCTATGTTGCAGAAAAGATTCGATAGGGTCAAGGGGGTAGAGCAGGTGATTCTAGGTCAATCTACGGGTTATTACGGATTTACAAGCCGTTCGGGGATCGTAATGTCATGAAATCTTGATATAAGCAGGGGATCGGGGATCGAGTCCCTGAGAGCAATGTCAGGACTTGATGACAATTGCCGGGGCGATCGGTTTTAAGCCTTATAGAACGGGAGATGTGGGATGCTGATCCCTCGTTACATGGCAGAGCCATGTAATGCCCTCTTGGAGGCAGAGCCTCCAGTCCCCAACCCGGTGGTTAAGCCACTCATTGCTCGTGTCATGGCGTCCGCCATGACACGAGATATAACGACTGAAGTCGTTACTACGAAAAGGAATGCGATCTTGGACCTTCTGCTTCTAGGCCCCAAAACAGAGAAATAAAAAATAACCGACGGGGACCCACCCCATCGGTTTAAATTTAGACTGAATTAGGATTTAGGGTAGGATTATCCAGTCGCGGATGCGCCATTGACCGGCTTCGCGAACGAACTGATATTGAACCCGTAAATTGTCATCGCGAGTGTTACTGAGTTGTCCATTCTCAAATAACCGGGCGGTTTCACTGACTTGAGCTTCTACAGTGGCGCGGTTGGGGTCTGTGGGACTCATTTCAACGCCGGTTTCTTGAATAGTGTGGTCATATTCCCAATACCAATTATCCTGACGGGCGGCTTCGGCGCGGCGTTGCCACAAGGAGAGGGCTGGGTCCATCAAGATTTCGGGTAATTGTTCCACCTGATGAGTGCTGCCGAGGGCTGCGGATTTGATGGTGAACCATTTTTGAAGGATGCCTTGGGCGATCGCCTCGTTGATGGGTCCGGTGGCCCCGAGTTCTTCTGGGGTGGGTTCGGTGGCGATCGGGATAACCGTTTGGTCAAGCTGAATGCTGAGTTGTTCTCCCCGTAAGGATGGGCCTCCTTGAAATAATCCAGCCACCCAGCGCAGGGAGTTGATTAGTAACCACAGCAGCAATAATCCCAGTAATCCCCCGACGGCTAACAAAATCAACCGTTCTAGTTTGGGGTTTTTGCCTTTAGCGCCGGTGCGTCCGACGCCACTGCGACGGGATGGCGGGGTTTCGATGGGTTCCAATCCTCGGACTCGGGCGGCGATGGGTAATTTGCTGCGATCGTCCCGTTTCCCATTCCCCGACCCACTGCTGTCCTCACTGGGACGAGCGCGATCGCGGACTCTTCCAGATCCAGCAGTATCAGGATTGGAACTGGTGCGAATCGCCGTGGGAAGGGTCGCTAGGGAAACGGCAGAGGAAGACAAACTCGGATTTTTGCCCGGTGTCCCATTGCTAGACCCATTACTATCCAATCGTAAGGTGGTCATGAATGCCGAGTCCCGTCTTGGGGACGGTTGCGGTAATCCAATCGTCACCGGATTCGGTGGCGGTGGCACAACCATCCACTCGTTCACTTCATCGGCAGTTGTCTCGGGGAGGGCCTCTAAATATCCCTGCACCTGTTCATCGGCAAAATAATCTTTCAAGGATGCCTGTGCCGATGCCAAATCCCGAAAATGGGGAAAGACCTCGGATTGTAGCCACCGTTCGGCGTACAAGCACAATCCGGGGAGCAAATCCGGTGAATTCCGAGAATTTTCCCGAATAAAAGTCAGGGTTTCCTGTTCCTGAGTCAGTTCCAAAGATTGAGCCGCATCCTCCGTTTGTCCCAACAGCAGGGAACAGACCGATTGTTCTAGGTGGACATCCTGCCGTCGCCCTAAATGGGTTAACAGCATTTGACCCCGACGGATTAGGGCCGGTTGGCGGGCGGCAAATCCTCGCGCCACGAGGGCATAAACGGCGAGGTAGGTGGCAACGGCAGAGGGACGACGGGCTTCCGCTTCAAATAATTCCTGTTGTTCAGCAGCGGTGAGGTGGCTTCTGAGTTGCTGAATGAACCGTAAGAAATCATCTACGGACAACCCAGAGCGATCGTCCCCAGTGCCATCAATTCCACCCCGTTCCTGCAACATATCTTGCAAGAGTTGCAACCCATGCTGACGCTCTTTGCCTCGGGTTTCTGGGAGGGCTAAGAGTTCTAAAATCCGATAGGGTCGGAGTTTGTAGAGGTCCGCTTGCATTTCTCCGCGCACTGCGGGAAAGAGTCCTTCGCGCAAGAGCATTTCTTGGCCGTTTTCTAGGGAGATAGCAGCATTTTCATATTTACCCCCCTGCCATTGTTCCCGACCCAGTTCTAAACAGGCCAGGGCTAAGGTGAGGATAATATCTGCCTCAACTAATTTGGGGTCTCCAAACCGGCCATTTTTTAAACTGATGTTGCTACCGCTGAGGACTGGGAGTCCGAGTTTTAACACCAGTTCATATTCCCCAAGTTCTTGGAGAATGAGTAAGGACCCGATGAACCCTTCTGAGGGGATATCAATATTCGGGGTATTGGGGTCGAGGTAGGAGTCGGTTGACTCTAGGCCCCCTCTTCCTGTGGACGAGTCAGCCCCAGCCGACTCTAATTCAGAGGCTTTGGCAAGAAAGCTGGCGTCATATTTTTGACGCTCCTCGGGATCGCTCAGAACGGTATAGGCTTCGTCAATGAGTTGTCTGCGAGCACTTGTGGCGACTTCAGAATATTCCCGCCTTGGGAGTTGCTCTTTGCGATCGCGATGGGCCTGCTTAAGCTGTTCAGCATAGCCAGGGGTTTCGACCCCAGGTACCTGAATTGGCAGGCCGAGAATCCGGTAATAATCGAGTGGCACTAGCACAATCTACTTCCCCTGCTTGATGAGCAACCAGACAAACCAATAGCAGCAAATATAAACGACTAAAAGAGTCCGATAATTATAGCCTTTAGTTTCTATGATAAAAGGTTTCAGAGTTATCTTATCTGGAGAATTGCGGCGTACTCCAAGGTTGAGCAAGGGTTATGCCCGGGAGGGAAGGGTTTGCGTGGCTTGCCCTGTGTTTGCTTCTATTTAACAAGGTCCAGGGAGCTTCGTCAACAGGGGACCCATTCTGGTGGGGTTTCCGGGGGCAGTTGTCCTGATCTGGCGAGGCGAAGCGATCAAACCTTTATGGTATGATGTTTGGCCTAGTGGCGATGCTGGTGGATTAATCCCTGATTGGGATAAAACAAGAGGGATTAAAATCAATTTAAAGCAAAAACCCGCACCCTCAAGGGTGGGGCTATACAGACAAAGCCTGCCTACGCAGGCTACTAGAGAAAACCGATGTTTTACTACCGGATTTGGGGTTAAACCCACGCAATTCGCGTTTCTTCCGAGGTTTCGACCCTCGGGTTCCAAGCTACCAGGAGACTTTGATGATTCAGGAACGGACTTTACCAACATTTGACGTAAGCACCGTACAACTGTCGAAAGAAGACGGTTTGATGTTGTACGAGGATATGGTTTTAGGGCGCTTCTTTGAGGACAAATGCGCCGAGATGTACTACCGAGGCCGAATGTTTGGTTTTGTCCACCTCTACAATGGACAGGAGGCGGTCTCAACCGGGGTGATCCGGGCGATGAGACGGGATTGGGATTATGTTTGTAGTACCTACCGGGATCACGTTCATGCCTTGAGTGCGGGGGTGCCTGCTAGACAGGTGATGGCGGAGTTATTCGGCAAGGCAACGGGATGCAGCAAGGGCCGTGGCGGTTCTATGCACTTGTTCTCGGGAGAGCATAATTTGTTGGGCGGTTTTGCGTTTGTGGCGGAAGGCATTCCGGTGGCAACGGGGGCCGCATTTCAAAGCAAGTATCGTCGGGAAGCGATGGGAGAAGCCGATTCTGATAGTGTGACGGCTTGTTTCTTTGGCGATGGGGCCTGCAATAATGGGCAGTTTTTTGAGTGTTTGAATATGGCGGCACTCTGGAAGTTGCCAATTCTTTATGTGGTAGAAAATAATAAATGGGCGATCGGGATGGCCCACGAACGGGCGACTTCTGAACCGGAAATTTATAAGAAGGCTGCGGCGTTTGGAATGGCTGGCGTCGAAGTCGATGGGATGGATGTTTTGGCGGTTCGGACTGCGGCATTAGAGGCGGTGGAACGCGCCCGCGCTGGAGAGGGTCCTACTCTGATTGAAGCGATGACTTATCGGTTCCGGGGTCACTCCCTGGCGGATCCCGATGAACTCCGCAGCAAGGAAGAAAAGGAATTTTGGCTGTCTCGGGACCCGATTAAGCGCTTGAGTGCCTATCTGACGGAGAAGAATTTGGCGACTGCCGAGGAACTCAAGGAAATTGAGAATAAAATCCAAGCGATTGTGGATGAGTCGGTGAAGTTTGCTGAGAATAGTCCCGAACCGGACCCCTCGGAGTTATATCGCTATGTGTTTGCGGAAGATTAGTTAGGAATCAACGGGTTTCGGTGATTCCCGTGGGAGATGACCTAAAAAAAGGGGCGCTATTCAAGCGCTCCTTTTTTGGGTCTCCCGGTGGGAGGCGATCGCCTTCGATAAACTTGGGTCAAACCCTGGGAAACAGTTGTCATACTCCATTCGGTTATCAAAGGTCTATAAAACCCCGCACCCTCAAGGGTGGGGCTACACGGACAAAGCCCGCCTGCGCGGGCTAAAAGCGAAAACCAAGTTTTACCAACCAGATTTGGTATCAAACCCTATCCACTGATGGAGTCGGTTAATTATTTGGTTTCCGTCAGATTTTCTATGAAGTCTTGGGCTTTTTCAGCTAAACCCGGGGAGGGATTTTCATCTTTATATTCAGCCAGATTTTCTTCGTAGGCTTTTTCTTCGGTGTGGATATTTTTGGCTTCTTTTAGCATTTTTTCATAAGATTCTTCTCGACTTTCTAATTGATTGTCCCGTTGGTTGTTATCGAGTTTATATTCTTCTTTGACTAATCGAGAATCTAAGCCGGTTGCTGCTTGGCTGGGATGAGCGAAGGCTAAGGCACCGGACAGGCTGATGAAGGTAACCGCACAGGCGATCGCCATCAGTCCCAAGCGGACTTGTTTTAAAGCGGATAAAATGCGTTGCATCTCTAATGACCTCTTGATTGGGGAACTTGTCAAACGAAAATTGAGTTATATTCAGCATCCTAGGATACCGTTGCAGGCTCTTACCTCTACCGAGAGATAGATTAAGGTCGGTCCGGGGTTGTCCTGTGGAGATAGGGTTAACGTTTGAGTGCGATCGCCTTCCTTTCGACTCACAGATTAAACTGTTCCATAAACCGCCGGTCAATCCAATCTTTCCAATTCCAAATTAACCGCAACGGACCTAAACCAAATTTCCCCCGGGAAGCAACTGCCTTTCCAGTCCCGGTGCCAATT
>JAABSJ010000193.1 GCA_011390515.1 Oscillatoria sp. | reverse complement strand
GAAACGGTTTCTTCTCTTCGTTCGTAGTGACGACTTTAGTCGTCTCTTTCCCCAGGAGTCAAGAGGGGAGAACGACTGAAGTCGTTACTACAAACGGGGAAACGGTTTCTTCTCTTCGTTCGTAGTGACGACTTTAGTCGTCTCTTTCCCCAGGAGTCAAGAGGGGAGAACGACTGAAGTCGTTACTACAAACGGGGAAACGGTTTCTTCTCTTCGTTCGTAGTGACGACTTTAGTCGTCTCTTTCCCCAGGAGTCAAGAGGGGAGAACGACTGAAGTCGTTACTACAAACGGGGGAAGGGGTTTCTTCTCTTCGTTTGTAGTGACGCCTTCAGGCGTCATCTTCCCTTGTATCCATCAACATCACCCGTGAGGTCAATAGAGTGAATTCTATCGGTCAAGCAGGGTTAAAGAATTGTAAAGATGGGTTAAGATGTTAAGAAATAAGTAAATAATCTGAACAAGCCAGACCATAAGGCTGGTGGCCACTTCAGATCCAACCCAAGTATTAGAGGCAAGGAAAGGCGTGAGTTCTAAAACCATAGCCCAGATGCGGAGGTATGATCCTGCCGCGATCGCCAGTTACTATCGCTCCCGTCCCTGGAAAGTGATCTGGAGATCCATCACCATTATTTGGTATTTGTCTAGTTTTATTTTGGGCTTGAAGTGGGATGAGTGGACAAACCGAGGGGAACAACAACGACAAAAAAGAGCCACCCAGCTCCACAACATCTTAACCAATCTCGGACCCACCTTCATCAAGGTCGGTCAAGCTCTTTCCACCCGTCCGGATTTGATCCGCAAGGACTTCCTCGATGAACTGATCAAGCTCCAAGACCAACTGCCTTCTTTCGATAGTGCGATCGCCTACCGCATCATTGAGCGAGAACTGGAAAAAAGCGTCGAAGAACTGTTTGCTCAAATTACCCCCCTACCTGTTGCCGCAGCCAGTTTAGGTCAAGTGTATCAAGCCTATTTGCACAGTGGTGAAAAAGTTGCGGTCAAGGTACAGCGTCCGAATTTGAAACCTGTGCTCACCCTGGACCTGTTTTTAATGCGCTGGGGTGCAAAGGCGATCGGACCTTGGCTGCCCCTGAATTTAGGCCATGACCTGGCTTTAATTGTCGATGAATTCGGCACCAAACTCTTTGAAGAAGTGGATTATCTCAACGAAGGACGCAATGCTGAAAAATTTGCGACCAACTTCAGTGGAAATCATAAGGTCAAGGTTCCCAGTATTTTCTGGCGATATAGTAGCACTACGGTCCTAACTCTGGAGTGGATTGATGGGTATAAGCTCAATGACATTCCAACCATGCAAGAGGCGGGAATCGACACCAATGCCTTAATTGAAGTTGGGGTCACCAGTGGGTTGCAGCAGCTTTTGGAGTTTGGCTTTTTCCATGCGGACCCGCACCCCGGGAATTTATTTGGTCTGGCGGATGGTCGCATGGCCTACATTGATTTTGGCATGATGGATCAGCTAGACGAAACGACCAAGGAAAACCTGGTTGAGGCGATCGTTCATCTGATCAATAAAGACTATGTAGAATTAGCCGAACAATTTGTCAAACTGGGATTTTTAACCCCCGAGACGGATATCTGGCCGATCGTCCCTGCCTTAGAAGCGGTATTAGGGGATATCCTGGGCCAAAGTGTGCGGGATTTCAACTTTAAGACGATTACCGATCGCTTCTCAGAATTGATGTACGAATATCCCTTCCGGGTCCCGGCAAAGTTTGCCCTGATTATTCGCTCCCTGGTGACTCAGGAAGGGTTAGCCTTGACGATGGATCCTAATTTCAAAATCGTGGATGTGGCCTATCCTTATGTCGCCAGACGGTTACTGGCGGGAGAATCACCCCAGTTACGACGACGGTTGATTGATGTGTTATTTAAGGATGGCAAGTTCCAGTGGAGTCGTCTGGAAAACTTGATTGCGATCGCCCGTTCTGACATCAATTTTGATATTATCCCCACGGCAGAGTTAGGTCTGCGCTATCTCCTATCAGAAGAAGGTGAGTTTCTACGGCGTCAAATTTTACTGGCGTTAGTCGAAGATGACAAACTGCATACCGAAGAAGTCCGGCGTCTGTGGAACTTGATCAAGGAAGATATCCACCCCAATCGGATATTCGATGCCGCTTGGGGCGCGATCGCTGACTTCTCCCGGGAAGGTGCGGCAGCGTTGTTACCTTCGATGCCCACTGGAATCCCCTTTTTCGAGGAACAGTAGTCTCGGGAACTCGCCGATTCCGGTGGCAGAATTGGCGATTTCCTCAGCAAGCACCCCTGACAAAAAACCGGGTTTCTAGCCGAAATTTGCTGTGAATTGCTCCAGATTTTCTCAAGAAACCCGGTTTCTCACCTCTAGGGTCCCCGCTTACCTGGACAAGAAACCGGGTTTCTAGCCGAAATTTGGTACTACTTGCTACAGACTTTCTCAAGAAACCCGGTTTCTAACCTCCAGGGTCCCCGCTTACCTGGAAGAATCGGAAATTTTGATTGACCCGAGGTGCTTTCCTCTTTACAGTTGAGCCTTTCCCCTTTACCGTTGATAGTTGACCCTTCTGAGTTGACAGTCTTGTAGGAGAGATTCGTGCCTAACTTTCCCTATCCAGAGCCACCTTATTTCCTGTTAGCTGCTGCGTTTATCGCGGCGATCGCCTCGGGAACCGCCTTCTATGCCACCCTCACCCAATTGGTGCAAGCCTGGTCTCGGAATCGCTCAACCCGCAGTCTCTCTCAAGCCAGAGGCATGGAATTACAACTGCCTTTTTTGGGAATGGCTGGGGCGATTTGTGTGTTTCTCGCCTCCGGGTTACAGATTTTCGGATTTAATCTGTTGATTTCCTACGTTTTTTCCTTCCCCTTAACCATTTTAACAGCTTGGCTGGTTTGGTCTCAGTTGGGTAATCTCTTGATGCAACTCCAACGCGGTGGTTCCAAAGCCCTTGACCTTGATTCTTGGGAATAAACTGGCGCTCAATTATCAGCAGATCTTCCGGTGATCACCGGATTGAATGGGAAAAAGCAACTTGCTTTTTCCTTTTCTTTTGAGGGTGGAAACTGGGCAAATTAAGCCGATGTTCTCACCCTTTACCTTGAATGTTTGCCATCCATTTAGATTAAAGCAAGGCCGAATATTTTTCCAAGACTGCCTGATCGCGCCCGAGAGATTTCGCCTCGTATAGTGCACGGTCTGCACTCCGAATTAATTTCTCCACCGAGTCTTGAGGCCGGGGTAAAGTCACCGAAACTCCCAAACTAATCGACACATAACCCACCGGGGACTGAGCATGATGAATCCGCAAGGCTTTAACTTGATTGCGGATGGTCTGCGCCACTTGCATCGCTCCTTCGCCATTGGTATGGGGAAGAATGACGGCGAATTCCTCTCCCCCATAGCGGGCGACTAAATCGGCTGGGCGCTTGGCTGCACTGGCGATCGCCTGGGCGACTTTTTTCAAACAAGTATCCCCGGCTTGATGCCCATAAGTATCATTGTATAATTTGAAAAAGTCAATATCACAGAGTATCAAAGACATCATTGAATGTTCCCGAATGGTTCGCCGCCATTCCCGATGGAGACATTCATCAAAAGCGCGCCGATTGGCGACCTGAGTCAATCCATCCAAAGAAGCAATCCGCTGTAATTCTTCATTTGCCGCTTCCAACTGTTTAAATAGAGTCGATTGTTGAATGGCGATCGCCAGTTGAGCGGACAACTGCTCAAATCCGCTAATCTCAAACGGTTGCCAGTGGTGAATCCCATTACATTGATGCGCCACCAACAACCCCCAGAGGCGGTTCTCATGTAACAAGGGGGCAATCATTTTCCCATTCACCCCAAAGGGTTGCAAAAATTCAATCAAACACTGGGGAGAATTGGCCGCCTTGAGATCATCGATCGCCTTGACCGTTCCGTTACAATAGCGATCATAACAACTGGGCGGGAAAATTTCTTCTCCGAAACTTTGTCCCAGCATCGAGGGCCAAGGAGGAATCACAGATTCTGTAACCACACTTCCCGACTGGTCCGGCCAGATTCGATACACCACCACCCGATCGCAATCCAGAAATTGTCTCACTTCCGAAACCGCCGTATTCAAAATCTCTTCTAAATTCAAGGATTGGCGAATGCGGGCCAGAGTCCCGCTCACCAGTCGTTCCCGGTCGGACTGGTGACGCATCGCTTCCTCTGACCGTACCCGTTCTGTAATATCCTGGGCCAAAGATGCCACGGCGATCGTCTCACCATGCCGGTCAATCAAGGGAGTCGTGTACCACTCACAAATAGTCCGATGCCCATCTTTCTTGACATTTTCACAAATTGAGCAAGCGCCTCCCTTTTGATCCAACAGATCCAGCCATCGTTGACCCGCATCCGCTTCCTCCGTGGCCGGAAAGAGCAACGTCATCCCCCGTCCGAGGATTTCCGCTTTGCTATACCCAAAAATCGCTTCTGCTGCCGGATTCCATTCCACAATCTCTCCGTTGAGGTTGAATTCCACCACGGCTAAGGGTGTTTGTTCCAGGTGCAAAGAGAGTTTTTGTTTGGATTGTTGCAGTGCGGCTTCAACCTGTTTTTGTTCTGTCAAATTCGTACTAATCCCAATCCGTCCGATAATTTTACCTGTGGGGTCTTTAATCGCATCGGCACGGAGCAACACTTGGACAATTTTACCGCTGCGGGTGCGCTGTTCCACTGAACCGATCCAAGATTGACCCGGGGCGATCGCCTCAAAGATTTCCCGGGCAATTTCGGGGTCAGTATAGAGTACCGAGGGACCTCCTGCGGCTTTCAACTCTTCAACGGTGCCGTACTCAAACAGGGTAGAAAAGGCCAAATTATGATAGATATGATTGCCATTGGCATCGCTGATGGCGATCGCATCACTGGCACTTTCCACCGCTTGCGCCACATACTCTAGGGCCGCTTCCGCCTGTTTGCGCTCGGTAATATCCCGCAAAATTGCTACCACCCGGTCTTCAGCACAGGCCATCATCCGCGCTTCCCGACTATAGTGGTTGCCATTAATTGTTAACTCATATTCCCAGGTTTGAACTTCCCCCGTTTCCAAGGCTTGAAGTATATATTTCATCCCTTCCGTAGCGATGGATAGGGGCCAAATTTCATAGATAGAAAGCCCGATTTCAAAATTGGGTGGGATGGCTGTTGTCTGTTCCGGCACATTTTTGCAGTCCAAAATAGTGCCATCTGCTTTTAAATACAGCATCAAATCCGGCATCGTCTCCATCGTCGCCTTCTGTTTGCCCAGGGTCCCTCGGGATGACTCCTCAACCCGGAGGCGATCGGGGATGTCGCGATTCCAAACCACCGCCATCGTCCCTTGCCGGGTACCATCGCTGTTGAATAGGGGGGTTTTTTTGATTTCCACGGACCGCAGTTCCCCGGAAGGGGCGGTCCATTCCACTCGGTGATAAATGGTCTTGGACAGTTCCCAAGCGGTTTGCTCAGATTCTGTATCAGCCCTCAAGATTTCTTGAGCAAGGGGGTAGTCTTGACTCAACTGGTGGTTGGTTTTACCGGCATACTCCACCCCAATTAATTGGAATAGCCTTAATGCGGGTTCGTTCGCCAGCAGCCAACATCCGCGCTCATCTTTGAGGATGACGCTTTCTTCTATGCTTTCAAGTAAGGGTTTGAGCCACTGGGACCGGGGGCGATCGCCCCAGAGTCGGTCTCTCCCATCTACTCCCCAGGACTGAGGCCCTGCCGCCTGGGGCGATCGACTCGGCTGAGTATCCAGTTCCGGCCCCTGATTGGACTCAGAACTCGATTCTATCCAGGATTCCTGTTGAACTAATTGGGGTTTACTATTCATGATGCCAGTGCCTCCCCTGAAATTTTCTACGTTACAAAATTCATGTCAGATACTCAGCTTCTATTTTGACAGTTTCTGTCGGGCGATCGCATAAAAGCATCAGACTAGATTTCCTGGCGCTTTCCCTTAGAGGTTCTGTCTTTTTAAGTGAGTCCTGCCCAGATTAATTATTTCAAAAACTATAAAAACAAAATAACTAACCCTTTAAGATACTGGTGCATCTAAGATAAATTATAAGGGCTGTTCTGTCACAAAATTTAATTGTCCCTCAGACATTGCCCCTCGTTCCGGAACCGGGGGGGAACTTCCAACCGCCCCTTACGCAGCCCAGGCGAGTCTCCAGGGTTACCGGGTAGGCACTCTCATCCTCCCTGAATCCATGACGGGCCAGATTTATCCCTCCGAGGAATATTTAGGGGATCAGGGCGATGGGTGAATCCAGATTTAGCAACTTCTGTACTCTGCCGGAGCCACTGGAACATCCCCATTTGGCAATCCCATCTGAGGGAACTTCTTGATGAGTTGATCCGGTTAAACCCCGGGCAAGAGAATTTCAAACTCGGTGCCAATACCTGGGGGTAAATCCTCGGAATTCAGGGTGCGAGATCGCAGATAAAGCTCTCCCCCATGTTTGGCGGTTACAATCCAATAACTCACCGCAAAGCTGGTTTCTTTTTCAGCCAATTTAGACTTTCCAAAGGAGGCTAAAATCTCATTGATTTTAGCTTGAGGAATCCCCAATCCATTGTCAGCAATTTTAATCGAAAACCACCGCGAATCCGGCTGGGTCGGCATTAAAGCGGGTCGAGATATCAATTCTGTGGAAATGAAAATTTTCGACTTTGTTGGAGAAGGTTGAGGCTTGGCTCGAAAGCCCGCTTCGCTGAACTCCAAGGAAAATTTTTGATGGACTGCTTCGTGAATTAATCCATCAATGGTTTTACTTAAAATATTAATAAAAACCTGGTTGAGTTGAGATGCGTAACAAGATATAGGGGGGAGATGTCCGTAGTTTTGGATGATTTCAATTTCGCCACTAATGCGGCTTTTTAACAGCAATAAGACACTATCAATACAGGCATGAATATCAGCGGGTTTGGGATAAACTTCATCAATATGACAAAAGTTCTGCAAGCTGGTGGCTAACTGTTTTAAGCGATTGGCTCCATTTTTGAGACTAGAGATGGCCCGAGGCAAGTCTTCTTTTAAAAAATCATATTCAATCTCTTCCTGGAGATCCTCAATTTCGGGTATAGACTGGGGGAAATGCTTTTGATAAGCGTTCACCAACTCCATTAACTCCTCAGAATAGCTGGCAACGTAGGTTAAATTTCCCCAAATAAATCCCACGGGGTCGAGAATTTCATGAGCCACCCCATCAACCAACCTTCCCAAACTCGCCATTTTGTCCGTTTGTACCAATTGCGCTTGAATTTGTTCAAACCGCAATTGAGTTTCAATACCGCGAATTTGCCAATAGGCGAGGTTCAACTCATGAATATTAAGTAATAGATAGTTATCGGAACTGGTTTGGACAACGAGGGGTTCGCCTAATAATTCAGGCGATCGCCGTAATGCCTGTCTTGCCGCTTGGACAATCGTTGTCTCGGAACTTAATAGCATAATTTGAGTCCTGGCGTAGCTGTAAAGCATTTGCAACGGAGCATTTAAAAACAACTCACTCGCTCGCGGACGAATCAAATATTCTAGCAGTCGCTGTCGAGACATCATCCCAACAAATTCTCCCGCATCTTGCAAAATCACCCCAGTCAGAAGGGGATATTTTTCAAAAGTGCGAACGATATCACAGCAGCGTCGGGTGATATCCACCTGAAAATCAAACAGGGGTAATTCTCCCAGGGTGGATTCCACGCGCAGATCTCGATAACTTCCTTCCAAAAATATAGGCTTTGAGAGTTCAGAATGGGGTTGATTTGACACGATCAAGGGATATCGCCGGTCAACACCGACGCCTAAACAGTAGAATGACAATGGGCTTGTAGATGGGTGGTTCACCCTGGAGACGATCGCCGTTACACATGGGTGCACTCATCATAAACCAAAAGGTTGCGATCGCCCGATTGAGATCGTCCTTATTTCCATTCTGTATTCTGTTCATGATAGCCCTGCTTCCCAACCTCTTTTCCCAAAAGAGGAGAAAAATCAAAGTCCCTCTCCCATTTTGGGAGAGGGATTTAGGGTGAGGGTTGCACCTTTAAAAACCACGATCTGAAGCTAGAGAAGGGTCAATTTTGATAACTTATCATGTTTTATCCCCAGGGATTTCAGGACGGGTAAAACCAGAAAAATACCCGGTCCTTCAACAGCAAGCCGTAGTTCGCCGACTTGTAATCCCGGAACTGCTTCCCTGGGATGGAAACAGGCTAAATCCCTCCGCTACTCCTGTGGAGTCTCTTGGATATAGACTGGCTGTGGATTCAATTCTCCCATGCGATTAAGGGGCCAAAACCGAATCACCGCACGACCGATAATTTTATCCCGAGGGACGAAACCCCAGTAATGACTATCGTAGCTATTATTGCGATTATCCCCGAGCACTAAATATTGATCATCAGGAACAAGTGCTGGCCCATATTGGTAGTTCGGGCCTTCTTCAATATAGCGTTCCTTGATGGGGATATTATTAATGTAAACTCGTTCCCCCCTGACTTCTACCGTTTCCCCAGGCAGCCCGATCACCCGCTTGATAAAAGCATCTTTAAAATTTTGGTCTTGGAGGGTTTGCGTGGGATAAAAAACGACAATATCGCCTCGGTCTGGATTCGTGAAGCGATAGCTCAACTTATCCACAATTAGGCGATCGTTAATTTCCAGGGTCGGTAGCATCGAACCAGACGGGATGTAGCGTGCTTCTGCCACAAATTGACGAATCCCGATTGCTAAAATCGCACTCAAGCCAATCGTTTTAAGTGCTTCCACCCAAGGATTTTCTGGAGTGTGTTCCGGATTTTTAGGGGGCGTTTGCTGAGAATTTATATCAGACACGGTTTCTTTTGCACGAGTCATGTTTTAACTTTTGACCTAATAGTGCTGCTGGTTTTTAACACAATATTGGGAAGAATGGAAAATGGGTTCTCCCTGGAGAAGTAGACCGGGATTAAAATACCATCTATTCCTCGAACCTTTAACCATCAATTATAAACCGAACTTCTGTGTATTTTTAATAACCAGATGAGCTGGATGATTAAGGGATTGACTCAGGATCTTCATCGGGTGATGTTGACCTAACTGGTATTAAACCGTTGACGCTTTTCCCCTCGGTCTTCATTCGTCACCCCTTTTCAAGTCAGGTTGAGAAAATTAACCTGAAAACTCTAGTTAAGCTGAGAGTACAAAGATTTAGCCCCCCGCTCCGGGAAGAGGGTGAACCGGGAAGAGGAAAAATCACGCCCCAACATCGATCAGGTATTGTATCAATGTCCATATCTTCATCCAGTGTAAAATGTCGGTCTGATTTTGGCAACTAGAGGGGTGAGTTGACTCCCCACATAAAACCCCCGAACGGGATATCCTTGACTTGACCGAACTAGGTTGAACAGCACACAAGGAACTTGACCATGAGAAACCATTTATTAATTCGACAAGCTCGGATTTTACAGCCCGATGGAGAATTTTTACAGGGTGATGTCCTGATCCAAGAGGGAAAAATCCGCCAGATTGGACCCGATATTCCGGGTTTAGCTGAAAATCCCGACCCTGACGATAATCTGGAGGTGATTGACGCGGTTGGGCTGACTTTGTTGCCTGGGGTAATCGACCCCCAGGTTCATTTCCGGGAACCGGGACTCGAATATAAGGAAGACCTGTTTACCGCCAGTTGCGCCTGTGCTAAAGGCGGGGTGACTTCCTTCTTGGAGATGCCCAACACGCGACCCCTGACCACCACCCAGGCGACTCTGGATGATAAATTGGCTCGGGCTGCTCGTTCGTCCTTAGTTAATTATGGCTTTTTTATTGGGGCAACGGCAGAACATTTACCGGATTTGGTGGAAGCGCATCCCGCCTGCGGGATTAAAATTTTTATGGGGTCGATGAAGGGTCCGTTGTTGGTGGATGATCAGGAGGCATTGGAGGCGATTTTTAGTCAAGGCGATCGCCTGATTGCCGTCCATGCTGAGGACCGCACCCGCATCGAGGAACGCCGTCAACAGTTTAGCGATCGCACCGATCCAGCGGCCCATTCTGAAATTCAGGATACTCAAGCCGCCTTAATCGCCACCAAGCGCGCTTTAAGCCTCTCTAAAAAATATCAACGCCGCCTGCATATTTTGCATCTGTCCACCGGAGATGAAGCCCTCCTGTTGCGCGAAGATAAACCCAGTTGGGTTACCGCCGAAGTCACCCCCCAACATCTGCTGATGAATACCAGTGCCTACGATACCATTGGCACCCTCGCCCAGATGAATCCTCCCCTGCGATCGCCCCGGGATAACGAAATTCTCTGGCAAGCCCTCCTCGATGGCGTGATTGATTTTATCGCCACGGACCATGCCCCTCATACTCTCGAAGAAAAAGCCAAAGGCTATCCCAATACCCCCTCGGGAATGCCCGGAGTGGAAACCTCCCTGCCTCTGATGCTGACTCAAGCCATGCAGGGACGCTGTACCGTACCCCAAGTCGCCCACTGGATGTCCACTGCCGTTGCCAAAGGCTATCGAATCCCCAACAAAGGGGCGATCGCCCCTGGCTACGATGCTGATTTAGTCCTGGTGGATTTAAACACCTACCGTCCCGTACTACGGGAAGAAGTCGTCAGTAAATGTGGCTGGAGTCCCTTCGAGGGCTGGAGCCTCACCGGATGGCCTGTAGTAACCATTGTCGGCGGTCAAGTGGTCTATTCTCACGGAAAACTCAACACCGACATTCGCGGCAAAGCCTTATCATTTGGCGGTTAATCCTGCCCACTTAATCCTGCCCAGAGATCCGGCGGGGGATCAATCCCCCGCCTCATAGCTAAAGTCGGTTAAAAACCGACTAAAAACATCACCTAATAAGACTTTCAGTCGGTTTCAACCGACTTGAGCTGTTAGGCGGGGGATTGATCCCCCGCCGGTTGTTGCAACCCACCGGATGTTGCTGTACGAACTCCCAAACTGGGAAAGTCATACCCAATCCGGTTGGTAAAAGTCGATTTTTGTTTTTAGCCCGTGCTTCTCGGGCTTTGTCCCTGTAGCCCCGCCCTTGAGTGCGTGGGTTTTTATCCCACATTCCGCAGGTAAAATAAGAAAGTTATGAATATTCTAAAACCATGAAAGACATAGCATCTGACATCATAGTACAAGATATTGACCACTGTGGCATAGTCTCTGGCATCATTGATGAGATAGGGCTTGTCTATCGCGATTAACCGGGAACTATCGCCCCACCCCCTGACCCTCGTGAGTCCGGGAATCATTGTCAAAGCAATGATTCTCAATGGTTTAGGGTTGGTGAGCGCCCCATTGTACTTATTTCCCCAATTCTTTGTCGGCAAAGCCACAGAATATCGAATGGGAGAAGGGATAACCCCAGAGCACCTCAATGATGACCGATTAGGTAGAGTCCTAGATGAACTGTATGCTTCAGGCATCACTCAACTATTTGTCAAAGTGGCCTTGGCTGCGGCTAAAAAGTTCCGAGTAAATACCCAGAGCAAGCACCTGGATTCAACATCGTTTCATGTTCATGGGCAATATTTTCGCGAACCTAACCTAACAGGAGAACCCGTTCCGATTGAGATTACTTATGGATACTCAAGAGACCACCGTCCGGATTTAAAGCAATTTATCGTAGACTTAATTTGCACTTCAGACGGGGATATACCGCTCTATTTAAGAGTAGCCTCTGGCAATGAATCCGACTCAGCTATTTTTGCTAAATTGATGAAAGAATTTAGAGAAAACTGGGACATGGATTATTTGTAGCCGATGCCGCCCTTTATAATCAAGAAAATTTAAGACCAATTAATCATTTGAAATGGGTCTCGCGAGTTCCGGCTTCTTTAAAAGCAGCTAAAGAATTGTTGAGCGAACCGCCGAAGAAGACCTGCAAAATTGTCAGTTGGATGGATATCGGATAAAAAGTTGTG
>JAABSJ010000192.1 GCA_011390515.1 Oscillatoria sp. | reverse complement strand
CGCAGCAACAATGTCGCTGAACCGGATCCGGGGGTTCCTGATACTTCCTTTCAAAGTCCTTGGTTGCGCTACAGCTATCGGTTTGCTGCCAATATTAAAGTCAATGTCAAAGAGAATCTTTTAATTGCCAATAATCGGATTAATGACAACATTACCGACAATTACAACCAACCCGGGTATCAAGTCAAACCCATACAGGGCGACCAAATTATTACCTACGCAGAAGGCAATAAAGTCCCCTTTCACTATGGCAATCACTATGGAATTGTGGTGAATCGGGCCAAATCCGGGGGATTCCAAAAGAATGCCAATCCCAATACTGAACCGGGACTATTTCGCCCGGGAATTACCGTCCGAGATAACTGGGTTTATCACACCATGCGGGTCGCCATTTCTGCTTCGGGAGATGGGTTAGTCATCCAAGATAATCAAGTCCGCGACGAACGGGGAAAACAATGGTGGACCCACCCCACCGGATTAAGAGAACCCCTGGGTGCAGTTACCTTAGAAAATCGGGCCATTGACTGGTCCGGGTCGAATGTTTTGGTGGAGGGAAATCAGTATGAAGTGTATCGCCATAGAGTCAGAGATACGGGATATCTCAGTGTAGATGGGGAGGGAATTTTAATTCAGGAATGTTGTGGGGGAACCGAAGTCAATGGGGCGATTATCCGCAACAATCAGGGCAATACTTATATTGGATTGTACAAAATTCCCTCCATTAAAAATGTGCAAATTGTCGGAAATCGAGTCCAGGCAGAACTGACGGACATGGCTCTAATTTATGTGAATGCAGATACCAACAATGCTCCTGGGGTGATGGAAGATGTCACCATTGCCAATAATATCGTCAATGGCGGAATATTCGCCAAAGGTACAGCGGGAGGAAGGAGAAATACCATAGAGAATAATCAGGGAAATAACTCCGCTTCTCTAACTTATTCCTGCCATGTTGCTGCCAAGGGAAATACCGGGTTTCAGGAGAGTCCTTGTTTACCGTAAATTCCTGCTCATCGGGGAACCAAAATTGGTAAAATGGCAGAGTATCTTTTGGAGTCCACAGGAGACTGACCGTTTATACTCGTCCTTTAGCTCGGTTAATCGAGCAACTGCAACGTTTGCCAGGAATTGGCCCTAAATCCGCCCAAAGACTGGCCCTCCATTTACTGAAGCGACCCGATGATGAAATTCAGGCATTGGCGAAAGCGTTAGTTGATGCCAAACAACAAGTGGGATTTTGTAAAGAGTGTTTTCACTTAAGTGCAGAACCCATTTGCGAAATCTGTCGTGCACCCAATCGCGATCGCGATGTGATTTGCGTAGTGTCCGACTCGCGGGACTTAATTGCCTTAGAAAAAACCCGGGAATTTAGAGGCAAATATCATGTTCTGGGTGGGGTAATTTCGCCTATGGATGGCATTGGACCCGAACAACTGAATATCCAAGCATTAGTCAGGCGGGTGAGTCAGCAACAAATCAAAGAAGTGATTATCGCCATCAGTCCCAGCGTCGAGGGAGAAACCACCACCCTTTATGTGGGACAATTACTCAAACCCTTTACGCGAGTCACGCGCATTGCCTTTGGATTGCCAATGGGAGGAGACTTGGAATATGCCGATGAAGTCACTTTAGCGCGTGCCTTGGAGGGTCGTCGAGATTTAGACTAGAATGGGCCAGTACCGCAAAATCTCTGCCAATCTGGAGCAAAGAAACAGCGGTGCAACCCGGGTTCTTGTCCCCTGCCTCTCATCCCTCACCGGAGATTCTAAGCCACCGCTGACATACCCCCTGATCCGGGTTTGAGCTAGGATAGATTGAAAATATGACGAATCAAGTGCCACAAACGCGACGATTTTTATCTGTTTCGAGCAAATCACGCCCAGGCTGTAGAGTCAATCTACCACAGGCGTTGCCATTATCAACCCCGTATTAATCCGTCATGAGTCATTTCCTCTCTACCGTTAAAGGACCCTTGGTATTGGGTCTTTTAGATCAATTCAACTCTGTCTTGCTGCCTCCCTACTTACTCGGGTTTGTTCTGAGCTTAATTGTTCTGACATTCATCACGATATTTCTCCGGTGGGGAGTTTATCAACATTTAATTTATTTAGCCTCTCGGGTTCGGGGATTAATTTATGACAATAATCCCACTAAAAAGCCGAAAATTGTTGAAGAAATTGAAATCAGATGTAAGGAATCTAGCCCCGCTTTAGAACAGATGAACACCGGGGCGTTAATCGACCAGGTTTATAGTAGATATCTCCTCAAAAACGAACAAATCGATTATTTCTGCCGGTTTTTACCCAATCTTTTACTCTCATTGGGTTTGCTGGGAACATTCCTAGGAATTACCATGAACCTAGCGGAACTCAGCCAAACCATTAATGATTTTGGGGTGGGGAGTATTGATGCGTTGGTGGAACAAGTGCAACGACCCCTGCAAGGAATGGGGGTAGCGTTTATTAGTAGCTTAACTGCGGTCGCTTGTAGTGCAATCTTGACCGTGGTCAATTTACTCAAAAATACCAGTATTGCCAAATATCAACTAATCAGCGCATTAGAAGATTATATTGATAATATTTATGGTCCGGCGCTCAATCGCCGATCGCCTTTAGATAAAGCGGTCGATCGCCTCGAAACCCTCTTCGGTACTTTTGTCAATCAGTTCTCTGTCTCCGTCAAAGAAGCGGTTTCCTCCTCTTTAGGGGAAAGCGTAGACCAAATTACCGAAGGCAACCGCCAAGCGAATCATCTCGCCACTCAGGTTTATAATCGCCTGATGGAATCCTCTAGTTCCATGATGTCTGGTGCCACCATGTTTCGGGAGTCGGCACAAATCTTTGAAAAGAGCCAATTTGCCAATAAACTCGCCAGTTCCACCGACAATTTAGCCAATACTCAACGGGATTTAGCGCGTTCCTCCTCGGTGTTAAATCAATCCACCCAGGCATTGCAACTGGCGATCGCCTCTTTACAAACCACCAGTCAGGAAACCATTCATCTCTCCGAAGAAATCGCCGGATTAAGCAAGAATTCCGGTCAAGTTCTCAACTTAACCCAAAACAACCAAACCGCATTATCCGAAGTCGTCGGAGAAATGCAGCAAAGCGCTCAAATCTTCCATTCCGTCATCAAAACCCTAGATACCTTACAAAAGCGATTAGCAACCCGAACCGATCGCTTTGTGGATGTCCATACCGAACTTTATAAATTAGTCGAATCCCTCAAACTATTTACCGAAGAAATGAAAGGGGGAATGCAAACTTTAGGAGATCGCCTCGTCGCCTCCTTGAGCGATCGCAATGGCATCAATCCTGCTGCCGACCCCGTTGCCACCCGCATCTCCAAACTCGGCAACGACCTCAACAGCGTCCAAGCACAACTTACCCAAGTTGTCAAGCATTTAGAATCCGAAGAACCCCCCTCCGGAATGGCCCCCACCCGCCTGAGTCCTCCTGCCGCCAACAATGCCAACGACCCCTTTAACCCCCAACTCGTCAACTGGGAGGAAGAAGAAAATCCTCAAAAATGAATAAAAACCCACACCCTCAAGGGTGGGGCTATACGGACGAAGCCTGCCTACGCAGCGTCAGAAAGAAAATCTACTTTTAACAACCGGAATGGGGAGCAGAAAACATCCCAAAAAAAACAAAACCCCAAATTTAAACCCGCACAAATTCACCCTAATTAACGGAGAAATTGCCTTATGAGATTTAGGTCTAGGCGGCATGAAATGCCACCAGAATTTGATATTTGGCCCGCATTTACCGACTTAATGTCCAATGCGTTTATGATTCTCAGCTTCCTGCTGCTGCTGGCAATTATCAAACCCTTAGTCTCCATTTCCAGTATGCGCGAAACCGAAGAAGCCCTTCGCCAACAGCTACTCAGAACCCAAATTGACCTCACCAGCACCCAAAACCGCGCCACCTTAGCCGAATCCCAAGTTGCCCCCTTAGCCGCCCAAAATCAAGCCCTAGCGGCCCAAAATCGCGCCTTAACCTCTCAAACCCAAACCTTACAGGGGCAATTGCAACAGGAAATGGCCACCCCCAAAGCCCCTCCAATTATCGTGATTCGCGATACCGGGGCTTATCAATTCTCTTCGGGAAGTGCTCAACTTCCCGATGCCTTAGAAACTTATGTCCGCAACCAATTAGTCCCTCAAATTGAAGCCAACGCCGCCGCCTATAACATCAATGTCATAGAAATTATTGGACATACCGATGGACAGCCGAATAATGCGGGTTCCAGTAATTTAGACCGTTCCTTACCCCAAGTTGCTGCTGGGACAACCCCAGTTAATCAGTTAGTTCCCGGTTCAAATGCTGATTTAGGATTAATGAGAGCCTTAGCCGTGGTGCAAATTTTACAAACCATTCAAGGCACCGAAGGGAAGCTGCAAGGATTACAATTTCGACCCTATTCTGCGGCGCAATTAGTCTCTCCCACGGGAAATTTTGGCAATGTCAATCCCAACCCCGATGAAAGCAGAAGACGGATTGAAATTCGGTTTACCCGCTTAGGTGAAGAAACCAACGTGCAGTAAAAAAGCCCTGCACCCTCAAGGGTGGGGCTATAGGAACAAAGCCCGCCTGCGCGGGCTAATCAGGAATTGGGGTTAAATTTCACGATCGCTTTCTTCCTCATCATCCGCGATCGCCTCGTCAGATTCCTCCTCCATCTCTGCGGCATCTTCTGCCGCTTCTGACTCGGGTTCTGCTTCCAGGTTATCCACCTCCACAGGTTCCCCGCCTTCTAACTCCGATGCCTCCGGAGTGGGCAACTCCTGGGAGTCTCCCATCGGGGTGGTATCGAATCCGTCCGGAATCCCTCCCTCTGCTTCCTCCATTTCTGGCGTTTCTACAGGTTGGATGGGTTCATTTGGGGGCTCAACTGCTTCTGGAACCGACTCTTGTACAGCTTCCGGTTCAACCGCTTCCACAGGGGCAGCCGGTTCCTCGCGGATTTCACCCGGTACAGGCACTGGGGCCGGTTTAGGTTGGAGTGTCCCATTCACCGGCTTTGAGGGTTCCCCTTCCGGTGATGGGTCCCGCAGTTGTTGGGGTCTACTAGCCGGGGCCTGTTCCACCCGCAACGGTGAATCTTGTCTTGGAGGTTGTGCATCCAACACCGGGGTGGCGTTTTCTCCTAGGGATTCTGCATCCAACACCGGGGTGGCGTTTTCTCCTGGGGATTCTGCATCCAACACCGGAGTGGCGTTTTCTCCTGGGGATTCTGCATCCAACACCGGAGTGGCGTTTTCTCCCGTGGGTTGGGGATTATTCAACTCCGGTTGTCGAGTTTCTACCGGAGGTGTGGGGTTCGTCCCTGGGGATGGCGGATTGGAACAGAGTTGAGGATCATACTGAAACTCAAAGGCATACTGGAACACCGTAGGTTCACTGACGCCAGCAAAATCCATCTTGTGGACAAATTTGTGAGCAAAGTTATCGAGAATGTCCTGTCCACTTCCCAGTAAGCGCCGGGGTCCATCAATAATTTCTCCGTTAGAATTGACCAACGCCCCAAACAGGGCACGCCCTTCTAACTGTTGGGAACAAGCTTCTGGGGGATATTCGGTCTTTACAGCAATGGGGGCGTTGGTCCTGAATTCGCCATATTGGGATTCTAAGTTCGCCAACCACTGAACAGAGGCTTCTAACCCGTCCAACATGGCATTTTGGCGATCGCTCACCAACCCCGTGGGGTTATCCCGGTTGGGTCCCAGGATTCTGTCAAACACTCCGCGAACGCTATCGAGATCCGTCCCGATTTTATCAGGAACTGCCGCCCCCTCCTCCGGGCGATCGCCCGGTGTGGAAACATTGGGGGGAACCACCGCTTGAGCGCCCTCCTCAATCCCATCTTGTTCAATGTTTCTCGGTGTCGTCTGCAAATCAGCAGCGCGTCCCATCTGATCCGATTGAGGGCCACTGGCATTCGGTCCCATCCCCGGATTTACATCACCGGGTAATGTAGCCGATGACCTAAATCCGGGCGGTGGAGAGGGATTGCCATCCTCTGCACGAGCAATCGCCTCGGGTTCGGCGATCGCCTCGGGTCCTGGGAAATCTTCTGGGATAGGAATGTCCGCGAAGTCCGAGGCATCCATCTGTTCGTTCATGCCACTAAACGGCCTTTGCTGATCCCCAGAAACGGGGAAACTCCCCTGGGGAGGGGGCGGAACATCTTGCAATCGGAATTCTTGCGGTGGCGGGGGTGGGGTCAGACGATTTTGATTTTGTTCAGCCAGCAGTCTTTCTTGCCGTTCTCGTTGCTCAATTTCGCGCTCCATTTGGGCGCGTTCCAATCTTTCTAATGCCAGCAACTCCTCGATCGCCATACTATTAGACAACCCCGAAGACTGACGATTCGGGAACCCTTCGCCAAAGCTGTTGGGGGATTGATAATCCTGCAATGACGGTAGGGGGGCTCGAAGATCTCTCAAGGAGGGTACAGGGGGAAGATCTAACGGGAGATCATATAACGGCGTACCCGGTGGCAGAGTCAGGGGTTCAAGTCCCGAATTGCCCGGGGAAGGGGGCAGAGGAGCTAATTCCGGCAACCCCGCTAAGGGTTCCGAGTTCACACTGCCGGACCCCGTAGCTTGTGGCGATGAAAAATCGGGGAGGCGGCTGATTTCTTCCGGGGTCAGGTTCACCAAATCGACCGTCGTCCAGGGATTGGGTTCATTCCCTCCGCTAAAAGGTAAGCGGTCCCAGCTAATCCCAACCAGTCCGTGGATGCCCACAGAGGCCAAAACTGCCACGACGGTTGGCTGAGATAAGAGGTCAAGCAGGCTGTTTTTCGGCAAAGAATAAGACATGGCAGGTAAGCTTAGGTCTATACGGGCAGACTGCGATTGTGATGCAGCAGTTTCACACCGCCTGCCGCGTTAATTCAGACATTCGATGCCCCCATCAACCCGGATATGATAGCACTGATGACTGACATTCGTATGCGGCAAGACAATAGAAATTGCCAGAAGAGGTGAGCACTTGATCGGTACAGATCCCGATTTCGATTTAAAAGTTGCCTTGTGATTCTGGAGGGAAACTAGGCGGTGCAACTTGGATAATCGCCAAGGAAAAATAAGGGAGTTTCAAGTCGCGGCGATCGCCCAGTTGGCGATGAATTTTTTGTTCCGATCCCGTGACTCGTTCGACAATTTGGGTGCGATCGAGCAATCCCCGCTCCTGCAACAGGTCCCAAATGCGATCGTACAAGGAACTGACTTTCATCAACACCACCACATCCGCCCAGTTTAGCGCGTTTTCCAACTCTTCGACATGATATAAGGCGGGCAGAACCGCTAACCGTTGAGATCCAATGGTTAACGGGATTCCCAATTCTGCCGCTGCCGCTAAGGGCGAACAAATTCCCGGAATCGACTGCACTTGAACCTCGGGATGCTGCCGTTGCAGGGTCTGGGCTAGATAAGTAAAGGTACTATAAAAACTAATATCCCCTTCCGAAACAAAAGCCACATCCTGGCCCAATTTTAGATAGTCCCAAACGCGATCGCTCGCTTGCTGCCATGCCTTCACCAGCAACGCCTGATCTCGCACAAAGGCAAACTCTAAAGACAATTGCACCTGATTGGGATGAATCCATTGAGCAATAATCCCTGCCGCCATCCCCGGTTTACCGCTGCTTCCCACGGGAAAAGCCACCACCGGCACAGCTTGCAACCGTTTTAATCCCTTCAGGGTAATCAGTTCCGGGTCTCCCGGTCCCACCCCAATTCCATATAACGTCCCCAATGGCATCATCCCTCGTTTTCCTTCCGCTATGGGTTTATTCTGCCCGTTGATTTTCCCGCCATCCAGATTTGTCAGTACAATCTAATCTTTAAATCTTGTTAAATTTCCTTCCATCCCCCATCCACCATGCCCTTACCGACCGTCATTTTACCGGGTTTTTTCGCCGCTGCATCGGAATATCGGGAGTTTGAACGCTTACTCAACGACCAGGGGTTTCCCGCCCGCTTAGTCCCCCTGCGGAAGCGGGATTGGGTCCCCACCATTGGCGGACGCTCGATCGCCCCGATTCTCAGTCAACTCCATACCACTGTCCAGCAAACCTTACAGGAGTTTAACGCACCGAAAGTTAATCTAGTCGCCCATTCTGCCGGGGGATGGATTGCCCGGATTTACCTGGGAGAAAAACCCTATATCATTCATGGGGATGTTGACGAATCCGCTCAGTTATGGTATGCAAATCCCTTCGTCAGTACCTTAATTACCCTCGGCAGTCCCCATTTCAGTCAAGAAAGGTGGACCCTCAAAAATTTGGATTTTGTCAATACCACTTATCCCGGGGCATTTTACCCCAATGTTCGGTATGTCTGCTTGGCGGGAAAGGCAGTTTATGGTGCACGCAAGCGGGGACAATGGTTAGCTCATAATAGCTATCGCATCACCTGTGGCATCGGGGAAACTTGGGGAGATGGGATTACCCCGATTGAAGCGGCGCATCTGGTGGGGGCGGAAAATATTATCCTAGAGGGGGTGATGCATTCTCCGCGATCGCCTTTGAACTGGTACGGGTCCCCAGAAATCTTACCTAGTTGGGTTTCCTATTTAGAATAGTTTCAGGACTTACGCAATCGGTAACATCGAAACCTAAATCTAGAGGCGATTCGCTTTCTCACCTCTACATTTAGGGTTTGTTCTGCAAAAATGCTTAAATTCAGCTTTAACCCGCACCCTAAAGGGTGGGGCGTTTGCAGACGAAGCCAGCGGGCGCGGGCTAATAGTGAGACTGCCAATTTACTCTGCCGAAACCTTTTCCAGGTTTTCTTCCAACGCCAGGGATGAAATCGGCACTTCCTCCACCGTGGGTAACTTTTCCACCGTCAGGCGAGACTGACTCGACCCGGAGAGTCGCTTCAAAAGTTTGGGTTTCGGGTCATGGAGGAGATAAATAATCACATCTCCCGGTTGCCAAGCATCGGTTGCTGAGACCACCAAAAGCTGGTTTTCGCGTTCGATTAACAAGGGAACCAACTCTCCCGAACGAATCAGCGCTTGTAAATGAGCCTTTTGAAAGGCACAGCTAGGCTCCTTGAGGACCGTTTCCCCCAATTTGACCTGAGAATCATTGAGATACTCGTTCCAAGTCTTGAGTTGCAGTTCGGAGATAAAAGCGTGCTGAATTTTATTAGTCTTATTTCCCGTCTTATTCCCTTGGGGGTCGATGGGAAATAAGGCTAACACCCGAGGCGGGGAAAACTCCTCGGCAGTGCGTTGCGCCAAGACTCGATTCACTTCTCCATTACTGGTCATCGCCAGGAAGGTCCCCATAGAAGCCAGTCCGGCTTCTTCTAACACTTCAGTATCAAGGGCCGAGCTTAAAAAGACCGGCAAATCCTCTCGTTCGGCTTGCTGACAGGCTTCGGGATTGGTATCCAAAATCACCACGGATTCACCCCGTTCTTTAAAGAGTCGGGCAATTAAGCGGCTTAAGGGATTAGAACCGACAATCACGGCACCAGTGGCTTTGGTGGACATTAGACCCAGGATTTTGGCGACGGAACGGGCGGTGAGCCCTTGCAAAACCACGGTCAAAATAATGGTCAGGAAGACGAGGGCTTTGATGGAGTCTCCCCCGTTAATTCCGCGATCGGTGAGTAAAATTGCAAACAAAGAGGCGACGGAAGCAGAAACAATTCCCTTGGGACCAATCCAGCTTACAAATAATTTCTGACGCCAGTTGAGTCCACTGTTGATGGTGCAAAGCCAAACATTAATGGGACGCACCACAAACATCAGAATCGCGACGGTGACTAAACTCCCCCAGCCTAGGGCGATCACACTGGCGATCGACAGATCCGCAGCTAAGAGGATAAACAAGACGGAAACAGCCAAAATGGTCAGTTGACCTTTAAACCGGCGCAGTAGCCGTTCATCGGGTACGGCGGAAGCGCGCAAGACAATGCCAGCAACCACGGTTGCCATCAGTCCCGACTCCCCTCGGATATCTTGGGCGAGGCCGAATAAGCCCCAGATTCCGGCTAATACGACGAGATTTTTCAGGTCCTCCGAGAGAAAATGGGCGCGTTTGAGGAAATACCCCAGCATCCAACCGCCCAAGGCCCCGATCGCACTGCCAATCCCCAGGCGAATGGACAATCCGGCAATCAACCGCAGGGGGTCGGCATCGCCATTTAAAATCACATCCAGGACTAAGACGGCCAAAATTGCCCCAACTGGATCGATGAGTACCCCTTCGCCTTCGAGCAATGCGGCTACGGAACGCTCAACTTGGACCTGTTTGAGTAAGGGTCCGATGACCGTGGGTCCGGTGACGACGACTAAGGCGGCATATAAAAATGAGATGGACCAGGGAAATTCACTAAAGGTATGAGCAGCAATCCCTCCCCCAAGCAGGGTGACCAGGGTGCCAATGGTGACGAGGTTCCGCAGACTACCGGAGACTTTATCCAGTTCTTTGAGTTCGAGGTTTAGACCTCCCTCAAATAAGATTAAGGCGACGGACAGGCTAACAATGACTTCGAGTCCATCTCCTAGGAGGCTCGGATGCAGTAAGCCGAAACCATCAGGACCCAAGAGAATGCCGAACAGCAGCAAAAAGACGATACCTGGAATTTTCAGGTAGTCCGCCAAAACTTGAGATCCGATCCCTGCAATGACCGTTAAGACAATCAGCAGGGTAATATCAAAAGGCATTTCCATAGGCTTGTGTGATAAGAGCGAACGAGCTTTCGGTGATTTGGCCCGCTCGTCAAATGAGGATGATATGGGTTGTCCTTGAAGGGGCCAGCTTTCTGCCAGGGCGATCGCACCGAATAAAACAGCGATATCCGGCTATTCAAGGTACAACGTTTGGCTCAATTCTGTTTTTAGGCACCCAGGGGGCAGCCTTCTATCCTCAAAGCCGGTTCTAAAAGAGGGGAATTGATTTGAGTCGAGTTGAGGGCAACCTTCAAACCGGCAGATGGGATGGGCTTTTTGACAAGGAAAAACCCTTAAATTGGATTTTGAGTTAGATATTGACCACCAGGATATCACATCTGTTGGGGTTTCTGGCAAGGGCTGAGGATCCTGGATCAAGTTAGCCCGGATTGGGGGCGCTCAATCAACTAAGTCTCCTGGGGTGAGTTCCAACCCCACAGCGATCGCCCCCTCAGAGAGTCTAAGGGGGCAAGGTTCGGGGTTCTGGCTGAGTTTACCGGACAGCAGTCGCCCAAACCAACCCTGGAGCATCCAGACTGGTAGTTCCCGGGTCTTTATTCTTCGGCAAAGCTGCGATCGACACTCGACAGAAAGACGGGTTCCACCCGAATGCCCAAAATCGTAGCGGGTCGCACGACCATATACTCTCCTTGAGATGTTTTGATCGGCACGTTGATAAACTCTTTTCCGTCGGAGTTGGGGACCAATACCCCTTGATACCATTTCTGGAACTCTTGGATCGTGGAAAAACGCACCTGTTCCTTGTGTCCACCCTCGATTAGGAGGGAAACGCCTATATAATCTGGGGTTCTCGGCATACGGCAAGAATTATCCTCAAAGCACCGAGATTATTATGAGCGTTCAAGGGGGCAATTTCATCGCTGTTTTCAGAAACTATCCGGATCCCCCCCCTTCCTAAACAGCCTGAACCCCCACAATCACCCATTGCCAGCCATTATCACCACCCCTGAACCCAACAAGGCGATCGAAACTCAATTCATCTAAAGCCCACAAACTCCCCTCTCCGAGCCTCCCAAAGTCGTTCTCTTATCTTAGTTCGTAGTAACGACTTCAGTCGTTCTCTTATCTTAGTTCGTAGTAACGACTTCAGTCGTTCTCTTATCTTAGTTCGTAGTAACGACTTCAGTCGTTCTCTTATCTTAGTTCGTAGTAACGACTTCAGTCGTTCTCTTATCTTAGTTCGTAGTAACGACTTCAGTCGTTCTCTTATCTTAGTTCGTAGTAACGACTTCAGTCGTTCTCTTATCTTAGTTCGTAGTAACGACTTCAGTCGTTCTCTTATCTTAGTTCGTAGT
>JAABSJ010000019.1 GCA_011390515.1 Oscillatoria sp. | reverse complement strand
GCAGACAAAGCCAGCGGGCGCAGGCTGAAGAGAAAATCGACTTTTAACAACCGGACTTGGTATTATCATCCCCCAAAGGCCAAAAAGCTGGAAACAGTTTAAATTCTCAAGGGAGTCTATTCTCTGAAAAGATCGGGATAGACCAACTGTTCTGGCGTATTGCTAATCCAGACGAGAATGCCACCGAACCTAGAGAATCGCGATCCCTAGAGAGAATCACTGGATTCTTTATTGCGATCGCCCTAGAGCCTGGGGAACGGTAAGCAACGCCTGGAACCGCTTCCTAGTCGGTTCGGTCAGCATCTCGACGCCCTCAAAATTTAGAGTAGAACCCGGGATGATGGAATTCCCAATCTACGCTAACGTTATTAAGATTGTTGATGCAACGCGGGGTATCCAGCCGGATAGAGAAAGATGAAATTGATGCGCTTAGTATTCCGAATTTTCCAACCCAGACAACCGATGCGCCGAAGCGGTGCCACAGGTAATCTATCAACAGACCTGTGGTCCCTATATCGGCGCATCGTGCGGACTTTTTTCACGGGAAATCAACTCAAAATCCAGTTGGCAGTCTGGGGTTGTTTACTCCTGTTCTTGCTCAACCTTCCACCGGGGACCGCGCAGTATCCGCGCCCGGTGATGCCCCCTGCGGTTGCGCCCCCCACTGCAGTCCCTGCACCCATCAACAACCCTGGAGTTGAGCGGAATTCCTCTCAAATGACCCAACTTCCATTTCCGCTCCAAGCCGATAATCGGGTTGAAAAACTCGTCAGCGTCGGCCATCAGCGAGAATTTCGCGGGGCCTGGGTAGCATCGGTGGCTAACATTGACTGGCCCTCTGCGGGTAATCTGTCCGTAGACCAGCAAAAAGCGGAACTGCTGAAAATCCTGGACCAGATGCAATCTTTAAATTTGAATGCCCTGGTCCTGCAAATTCGTCCCAATGGAGATGCCTTTTATGCGTCGCAAATGGAGCCTTGGAGTGGATGGCTAACCGGAACCCAGGGACAAGCGCCCCAACCTTTTTATGACCCCCTGGAGTTTGCGATCGCTGAAAGTCACAAGCGCAATATCGAGCTTCATGCTTGGTTTAACCCCTACCGCGCTAAAATGCCAGGAGAAAGATATCCCCTAACTGCCAACCACATGGCCTCCATGTTTCCCCAATATGCCTATCAATATGGGGATTTACTTTGGATGGACCCCGGGGCTAAAGAGGTCCAAGACCGGGCTTATAACGTGATTATGGATGTGCTCCGGCGCTATGATGTCGATGGCATTCATATTGATGACTATTTCTATCCCTATCCACAAGAAGGGGTGCGCTTCCCCGATAATGCAACTTATGCCGCCTATCAAAGCAGTGGCGGAACGCTTTCTCTGGCGGATTGGCGTAGAAAGAACGTCAATGATGCGATCGAACGGATTTGGAACGGCATCAAAACCGAAAAACCCTACGTTAAATTTGGGATTAGCCCCTTTGGCATTTATCGTCCTGGAAAAGCCCAAGGAATTGTCGGGTTTGACCAATTTGATGGACTTTATGCCGATGTCAAAAAATGGCTAGATGAAGGATGGCTCGATTATCTGGCTCCTCAACTCTATTGGCGGATTGACCCACCTCAACAAAGCTATCCCGTCTTATTAGACTGGTGGAGTCAAAATAATCCCCTGCGTCGTCATATTTATGCTGGAAACTATCTAAGCAAACTGGATGGCACGGGTTGGCCGATTTCCGAGTTTGAACGGCAGGTGGAAATTTCTCGCCAAGAAGTGGATAAACTGTCCCTAGGCAATATTTTCTTTAGCATGAAAGTGTTTAATGAAAATTGGTTAGGAATCAACGAGCGTTTTAGAGCAGCAGTCTATCCGTCTCAGGCCCTGCCTCCCACCATGCCTTGGTTAGATGCAGTTCCTCCAGCAGCCCCCACAGGTGTCCGTGTGGCTGATAATGCGATCGCCTGGAATTCGGGTAATAATGACATTCGCTACTGGACAGTTTATCGTCTCAACGGCAATCAATGGCAACTGGTCAAAGTGCTGAATTCCGGTGCCAATTCCATCACCGGATTGCAACCAGGAAGTTATGCGGTTTGTAGTGTAGACCGCATGGCCAATGAAAGCCCCGGCGTTGTAGTCTCTTTGTAACTTTAAATTAGCATAAAAAAGCCCCCCCTTAAACGGTGGGGCTTTTTCATTGTTCGTAGTAACGACTTCAGTCGTTTCTTCCATCCCGCTGTAAGATAATTGTTCGTAGTAACGACTTCAGTCGTTTCTTCCATCGCCGTTGGGTAGTTTCATCTGATTTGGGCGGGGTAAACCATCGGTAAACTAACTGACTCATCAACAAACCGGATAAGAGGCTTAAAATAATTGTCACAAACGCTCCCACCCATAAGCTAATCACGGAGGGGGGCTGGGATGGATCTTTGTCGATATACTGGGAAACGCTGATGGTGATAGCCGGATTCAGGATTTGTCCGACTGCGATCGCTGCACAAGACCCGGTGAGCAACTGACCTAACTTTTGTTGCTGGTCACTCTGTTGTTTTTGGATTTTTTCATCATCAATACTCACTTGAGTTTGCACACTCAACATCAGTTTATCATACAATTGCAAACCCGGACTCACAAATCCAATAGTGGTTTCAATCTGCTTTAAATAATGCTCCGCATCATCGATAAAATCTCCAAAAAATCCCCCTAACTTCTCGCCCGTATGTTCTTCGATTTGTTGCAGACCGTTTCGATAATTATGTAAATTCACTCGCAAAGTTTTCTCTTGGTCTGCCAGGAAAGAAAGTTTCTTATAAAATTCTAAGGACTGGTAAGGTAGCTGCTTGAGGGATTCTTTATTCCACTTCGTGTTTGAATAGTCCTCAGTTTGCTGTTCAATATCTTGATATTGCTGACCGATTAGATTTTTTAAGGCAAGACTTTGGGAGTAGAAAAAGTTAATTTTATGATAGCTCAGGAGCATATCTTGCAGGATATTATAAAACTTATTCGCTTTGTTCTCAGTTTCAGCATCTTGGTAGAGAATCACTCCCATGAGATGAGTGGATTTAAGAGACAAGTCATTAATCGTCTTAACTTTCACCGATTGGGGATAAAGATAGAAAGGACTCCCGACAAAATTAGTTTCAATTAAATGAGGCGAGATGAGTTCTGGGTCTTGTCCGCAGTATTGGCTTAAACATTGAGCAGCAATCTCAAGACTTGTGTTGCTTTGATAGTCATTTTGTGGGATAATTCCTGCCAGAATAGCTGTCTGTCCGAGTTCAATATCTAGGGTAGAAAGATGTTCGCTGAGATTACCCAAAGTTTCTAGGTCTTGACTACCTTTTTTCGAGGGAATATAGCGGGCGCATCTAGGAGTTGGGGGAGGGGCCAGAATTGGAAAAAAAGTTCGCATCTGAAAACAAGTTGTCGAAGCGACCATTTACCCACGCTAGGCGTAAATGCAGCAAGTGATTAAATCCCTCAGAACTCCATCGCATACCTACACCCTTAAAGCGCTGTTGGATTAACCATTTACAAGCACTCTCGACCATCCCAGAACCTCTGGGTATTGCTTCGGCTTCAAAACTTTTATAAGTAATATGATTTTCATGAATTTTCAAATAATTATGTACTCGGCGGATAATTTGGCGTTGGCTAGGGGTTAAACAACCCTTTTCTAAAACTTTTTCTAATTCTAAAATTACTTCTTTTGAATTTCCATGTCTCAGTTGATGTCGCCACTGTTTAAACCAGTTTTTTGCTTCCCTCGTCCGGCCATCTTTATAAGCTGCTGCGGCTGACCACAAATGTCCAGCCGCATGATAAAAATCTAATACCCCTATCACATTTAATGGAGCTAAATATTGATAATATAAATTCCAAAAACCTACTCCTCCATCCGAGAGCCACACTACCTTAGAGGCTCTGTGTAGTCCAGAACGAATGGCTTCTAGCATTAGCCGGGGACAGAGGTCATTAATATTTCCTAGGACCGCTATTAGACGCCGTTGATGTAACCGGGTTGCTGTTTTACCCGAGCGAGTAAAATATGCTCCTAGTCTGGCGATTACTCCCACTTTCACTTCTCGCCATTGTGTGGCTCCAGATGGAGTTTTTTCCTGGGGTCTAAAAGGCACCATTACTCCATCAGCAGCTAGAGCTAAAGCCATTTTTTCGACATCACAGGACAAAGACTCAGCTCTTGGGTTGTCCCCTTGCTCAAAAGCCGCTATTTCTTTCTGTGTTTGTTCCATTGTCAGCCTTCCTTTGGAGGCAATCCAATTCCCAATTGTTTGACTACAAACCTTAATTCCTGTTAGCTGTTTTAGTAATTTACTGGTAATTCCAAAGGGAACAAAAATTGCTAACAAACATCCCAACCTCATGACTTCATCGGAGGTTTTTTGGTCAGGTTTGATTAAGAGCAATTCATCCAGAGGAACTCTCTGGCTATTCTGACACTTGAGGGGGCAACGCCCGACTCTTCTAGACCAGTTAACCGTTCCCACGAGGGTTACTATCGAGCGTTTTTGAAAGCCCTTACTATTAAGTCGGCTACCACAATGAGGACAATGGGGCCATTCGGTTGGTAATTTGGCACGACGAGATAATTCGTTTTCAACCAGAACTCTTGCCACGGATAATCCTATCTCCCACGCCACCCAAACAATGGCTCCCAGGCTAGAAGCTGTTTCTAGCTTAAGGATGCGGGTTTCCCCTGAAGGGATTTCATCAATGATTCGTTCCAATAATGCTATCATAGAGGTACATGAAAAATTTTTGGACAAGGAATGTGTGCAATCACATTCCTTTTTTATTTTACCCCAACCCCTCCCCTGAAGCTGCTCCCGATACAGACCCGAACGGGACCCCTCCCCCAACTCCTAGATGCGCCCGGAGCATCTTGCTCCCACTCCTTTCCGGAATTGTCTCCAGAATTGTCCAATTCCGGCCAGAATCGGGATAGAAATTAGGGCATTTGAATGGGAATTAAATGATCCTCGGTAACCCCATCCTGGAATCGACCTCCGTTAGACAAGACCAACATTAAATGGAGGATCCAATCCGGATCCGTGGGTAAATCTGCCCAGGGAATGGCGATTTCTAGGCATTTATTTAAAGCAACTTGGGCGCGACCCTTGCGGGGATGCCATTGATGATGGTCCCGCGCTTCCTGGAACCACACCGATTGACTCACTAAGTTGATGCCGAGATGATGGTGGAACAGGTGGTTAAACGGTTCGCGATCGGGGCCTTGTGCTAAAGGCATGGGACTGATACTCATCGGGTGACCGGGATAGTACCACAATAAATTCAGTTCCGAAGGGCAATCTTTGCCGATTTCTGTGCCGGTTTTAAAATCAATTCGCAGATAGAAATGCAGGTGATCCACGCCATACCAAACCCTTTGAATCGGGCTGCTGCGATGCATGGTCCCCCGGGCACCGCCCACTTCGATCCGACCGGCTTTGTCCCAGTCCTGTTCATCGCCGATGCCATCAATAATCGGATGGATGAAACTTTGAGGACGCCGATCGCCTTCTTGTTCATGGTCTTCCACTGGACGTAAGACAGTCTCGGGAACTGGCTCACCAAGTGCCTGATACAGGGCTGCAATATGTTCCCGGAACAACTGGTCGAACATGGCATCTTGGTTGGAGGAATGACCTTCTCCAAACCACCAGAACCAATCCGAACCCTCAGCCGCATACAACGCTTCCCAGGCTTCCGGATTGGCTTCTTCCGTGGCTTCTGGATGTTGGGCCAGCATCTGCCGCGCCGGTTCTAACAAATCCCAAGCTTTATTTTTGGCAGGGTCGCCAATCCAGGTTGTGAGACTGCCATCGACCCAAGATCCACTATGTAAACGCGCACTCGGCAGCGTCGCCGTCGGAGGGAACTTCTCAATAAACTCCGCCACGGTAACTAATTCAATTTCCCCATGATGACTGAGTTTCTCATAGAGGGAATTTAAGAACGGTTCGCCATCGCGGTGATAAAATTCCCAGCAGTTTTCTCCATCCAGGGCGATCGTCACTAACCAAGGCTGTTCTAACCCACTTTCAGCACCTGCCGGTTGTCGATGTTTCAGGGAATGACCGATCGCCTCTAAATGTCCCACCAAATCCGATGCCGCCCGCCTCGGTTCCATCGCACCATAAGTAAACCCAATCAAATCCGATAAGCGGTGATCCCGGAATACAATCGATAAATCACCCTGGGGTGTTTCTAACCGATAAGGACGATACAAATATTCCGGTTCAAACAGATTCCCTGCGCCATCTCGATGGAAAAAGTGCTGCAAAGTCCAGCCTAAAACCGCTTCATCGGAACAGATCCATTTAAACCCTTGTTCGGCAATATAGGGTAAAATCTCCGGACTGACCGCTTGTTCCGAAGGCCATAACCCCCGGGGATTCTGGCCGAAACGCTCTTGATACATCGTCCAACATTTGCTCAAGTGCCGGGGAATATCTTCCGACCATTGGAAGCGATGCTGGGGTAATTCCATATTGGGAATTGCTACCCGACCGGCATTAGTATCCGCCAGTAAGGGTAAAATTGGGTGAGTATAAGGGGAAGTAATCACCTCCAACTGTCCCGATTCTTGCATCTGACGATGTTGGGGGATAATCCTGCTGATAATCTCGCGCTGCTTGGAATAGATGCGCTGGCGATCGCTCAGGGTGAAATTCCGACCTTGTTTTAACCAAGCTTCAATTTCCGGGTCATCCCAAAAGATTGGGTCAATCCAGGCGAGATTGTGCCATGCCAGCAAATCGCCATACTCGCGATCGCCCCAATGTTCCAAACACCATCCCCGGCCCTCGTGCTGACGTTGAGCGTACAATTCAGCATAGCGGGGATGGGGATCGATTAAGGTGTGATGATTCCCATCAAAGAAATGCTCGACAATAAAATGTTTTTGTTCCAGGGTGAGCTGGTTTTCTGGAGTGAGGGCGGCAGTCAGGTAGGGATCGAACGCCGTGCCTTCGATATAGTCTTCAAGCTGTAATATCAAGGACGGTACTAAGTTCACCGTTTGGTGGAGTTTAGGATACCGATTCAAGATCAGCACTAAGTCTAAATAATCTTTCGTGCCGTGCAGACGGACCCAAGGCAGTCGATACTGCCCCCCAATTCGGCTTTTATAGAGGGGCTGATGCTGATGCCAAATAAAAGCAACATAGAGCGGGTGAGGCATAGTAAGAAGAAGTGATGAGGACAGGAGATGGCGATCGCCGGTCAGGATTGAAGGGTTCGTCGCACAGACTGCTTGCTAGTGAACATTCCAAACCGACCCGCGATCGTCATATCCTTCTGAACTTACAGCACTTGTTCCACTTCAGCAATCTCAGGGATGGATTCGCGCAATTTGCGTTCGATCCCCATTCTTAAAGTCATGGCAGAACTCGGACAGGATCCGCAGGCGCCTTGGAGTCGCAGCTTGACCACTGGACCATCCACTTCCACGAGTTCGACATTTCCGCCATCCGCCATCAAGTAGGGGCGCAGTTCATCTAAGACATTTTCGACATTTTCCGAAGTTAGTGCCAATGCAGACATAATTCTCCTGGTTTTAGGTTTATGGTCCTGTCCCAATTTTAACGGTTCTGGGGATAGGGTGAGGGCGATCGCCGATCAGTTTGAGGAAGAGGCGGAATTTTGGAGGTGAACCCCAGATTTCACAGATTTTCACGGAGTCTCGGGGGTCCAGGAATTCGGGTCACCCCAGACCCCTGAGTTTTTGGGATTTAAACTATTGCCGGTTCTAAGAGTTTAATGCTGGAGAATTTGAACGCAGTGGTGGTTGCGGTGTCATTTTCTTTGGAGTGGATGACTTGATGGGTCATCAGGTAATAGTCTCCAAATTGTTCATAGCTGTCCTCAAAGTCCAGTTCTCGGATCAGGTCGTTGGTTTGAGCATTACGGAATACCACATGATAGCGGGTGGCAACATAGCCTTCGCCGGTATCCAGGCTTTCGGCAGTGTCAATGGTAAACGCCATGCGGCCCATTACCCGGCTGACTTGGCAGATTTCGGTCCCTCGGATTTTGTAGTTGGACCCCATCGCATCCCCTTTGACCAGGATTTCTATGGCATCGGTTTCGTCCGATTCCCCAGCGCTAAAGCTGTTTTTGCCGTGGGCGTCCTCAAATTTGCTCCGTTTGCGATGGGTGACGATATCCCGCAATTGGGTATAGACGCTTTGTTGCACCTCTTCGTGGTCAATTCCGCTGACTTCTACGGTGAGGTCACCTTTAATGTGGATTTGGCCGGTATAGGTTTCTTCTCCCTGTTTGACTTGGAGTTCGGCACGATATCCTGGAAAGTTCGAGTCCCAGGTGTAACGGTTTTCGTAGGCGGCGCGAAATAAATCCCGGGGGTTCGTTTGTTCTGTCATGTTTGCCCTTAGTTTTTCAATGTTGACCTTCTTTTAGGGTACAAGCTGACTGGGGTGGTTGTGGGATCACTCTCAAGGGACCCGCAGTCTGAGGTGCGCCGAGTCCGGGGAGACAACTCATACAAAATCCGGTTGTTAAAAGTCGATTTTCTCTTTAGACTGCCTTCGCAGGCTTCGTCTGTTTAGTTTTTATAGACATATCACAACCGGATTCCGTATCATACCAAATCCGGTTGGTAAAAGTCGGTTTTCGCTTTTAGCCCGCGCCCGCTGGCTTCGTCCGCTTTTTTCCCCACCCTTTAGGGTGTGGGTTTTTATAGACATATCACAACCGGATTCCGTATCAGAACAGATCGTCCCCCTTGCAGTCCTTTCACCGCATTGGCCCCAACTATCCTCCTGGAGGTCTGTGCGATCTCTGGGGAGCATCTCAAGAAGGACAGTTGGCCCTCATCCCCCGGTGCCCCTTCTCCCAAAATGGGAGAAGGGGCACCGGGGGATGAGGGGGAGAGGGATTTAGGGTGAGGGCGACCTTTTAGGGGATTGCAAAATATAAATCCTCCAAACGTTCAACTGAAAGGAAGGTATGTGTCGGAGTAAATGCTTGCGCCCCTACATTGACGGGGCTACTCCGTTGATCTACGAACGAACGTTTTGGAGATTTTATTTTTTGGAGTTCCCTAAGATGTCTTGCTGATGCGAATGTAGATGTCATTTGTAGTTGTGGTAAACAACAAGTGTAGTACGTTAGCCCTCCCTTTTTTGGTGAAGGTATTGATAAAAACAACCGACTTTTTGAGAAACCTGGAAACCTGGAAACGCTTTAATTGTTGGGGAAAACTGGCAAAAATCTGTGGAAAACGGACATCCATCTGTGGAAAACAACAGATTCTTTAATCGAGATTCCCAAAGGAGGTTCTCTGGTTGAAAGCGCAGTCCGCTCATTATTCAATGGGTTGAGGAGAGTCCGGCGTATAGCTAATCTCCGGGGATTGATAGCTAGGCGGTTCGATGTGAATCAAAATCCGGGCCGGGGAAAATCGCCCTTGTAAACGCGCTTCCACTTCTTCTGTAATGGCGTGGGCGGTTTCTACATCATTGACACTAACAATCAGATGCATTTCAATAAAAACCTGACGGCCGACCACACCGCGAGAGGCAATATGATGGCAGTTGAGCACTCCGGGAACCTGCATGGTAATTTCGTGAATTGCCTCCGGGGCGATCGCCATTTTATCCAACAACCAGGGCAAATTATCCGCCAACACTTCCCACCCACTTCTAAACACCAACAAGGCCACGGGAAAGGCCAAAATCACATCCACCCATTGCAACCAAGGCCAGCGATCGGCAAAGGTAATCGCAATTAACCCCCCCATCACCATAATTGTCACCCAAACATCGCTCATGGTATGTTTGGCATCGGCAATCAGAATACTGCTCCCAATTCGCCGACCCACGGTCCGTTCATAAAAGGCGACAAAGATATTGATTCCCAACACCACCAGCAGAATCCATAGGTCTCTGGAGGAAACTTCCACCGGAGTTCCATCCCCGAAGAAAAGGCGCTCGATCGCACTGCTGAGAATTTCAAAACAGGCCACCCCCAAAAAGGCCGCAATTCCCAAGGCCCCCACTGCATCAAATTTCTGGTGTCCATAAGGATGTTCGCGATCGGGATGGGGAGAAGCGAAATGATTCGTCACCAATCCCAAAATATTATTGGCACTATCGGTGACGCTATGCAACGCATCCGCCAACAAACTCAGGGAACCCGTCAAGGTCCCCACCACCGCTTTAATTCCCAACACGACCAAATTTAAGCCTAGGGTAATCAGGAGTACCCGGCGAACTTCCACCCGATTATCTGTAGTCACGGAGCTTTCCTTATGCAACTTACAAAAATTGTAGGCCATTCGGTTTATGTGGAAGTTAACAGATCCCAATGTCCCCCTTCCCCTTTACCATAAAGAAACCGAATATTAAAAGTAGATCCCTCATGTCTGGTTCTCAACTCACCCTAAATTTAGTCGAGGGTTCCGTCTCGTTTCGGTTCTCTCCCGAAGCAGCGCGGGACTTGCAGGCGGCCATCAACGACCTGATGCAGCAGCTTAAAGCTGTGGCTTCTAAAGCCACCCCCGGTGCTGGTGCAGGCAAACCCACCCCCCAGAAACCGATGGAATATCGGTCCACGGGGGATGTGTTTTTAGAAATTTTCTGCAATCCCAATATTTACCCCACCCCCTTTGCCGCCAAGGTGCTGATTACTCTGCGGGACGATCGCATTCGCCTGAGTACGGAAGCCGAACTCACCCGGTTAATCGAGGACCTCAATCTGTATTTAGAACAGGTGGGTTAAGGGCATCCTCACCCTGAGTCACTGGTTTTGAGGACAGGGGCCGGACTTACCCATTACTTTGATTGAGAGTAGGGGCAGTCAATCAACTGCCCTGATATTTTGGGTTTAAATCCCCCCATAGATCTCAGTTATCAGCGGTGGATCGAACCCTTCAATAGTTTTTATCCAGGAGTTTTACAGTAACCCGTAACATGAAACGAATTGTCATTTTAGATACTTGGACTAACAATACTAATTTAGGAAATAAAATTATTGTAGAAGCGGTCGAACGGGGCCTCCAAGAAATTTTTCCTCAAGATTTTTTTTATCGAGTTCCCGCCCTCGAATATATTCAAGCTGGACGCTCTAAAATTAACGATGCCGATTATGTCTTTCTGGCTGGCACGAATCTCCTCAGTTCTAACATGGAAGCGACCAGTCAATGGTGTATCAAACCTCAAGAAAATTTTTGGCAAAATCAAGTTATTTTAATGGGACTGGGCTGGTGGCAATATCAAACCCAGGAAATCACTGATTATACCCGGTCTCTGCTCAATTCCGTCCTGCATCAACAAGCGGCTCATTCCGTGCGGGATGATTACACCGCTCAAAAATTGCGGTCATTAGGATTTAATGTCATCAATACCGGCTGTCCAACCCTCTGGTGGTTAACCCCAGACCATTGTGCGGGTATTCCCACTCAAAAAGCAGATCAGGTACTTTTGACCTTTACCGAATATAACCAAAATCCACATTTTGACCGAATTTTATTTGAAATTTTAGCTAAGAATTATTCTACAATTTATTTTTGGCCCCAAATGTATGGAGACTATGAGTATGCCCAAAAAATTGGGGGGAGTCGCCTGGTTTTCATCGAACCGACTTTAGAATCTCTGGATGAATTTTTAAGGGCTAATCAAGCGTTGGATTATGTGGGAAATCGTCTCCATGCTGGGATTCGCGCCTTACAACACCAGCGCAGGTCAATTATTGTCGGCATTGATAACCGGGCAGTGGAAATGGGCCGGGATTTTAATTTGCCAATTATCAATCGCCCGAATCTTGAGACTCATTTAGAAGCCTTAATTCATCAAAACTGGACAACCGAAATTCGGTTAGACTGGGAGGCGATTAACAACTGGAAACAGCAATTTGAAAAAACTGCGTCCAGAGAGGAAGGATTTATCGCTAGGAAAAGACTACAGGACTTACACATGAATGCTAAATCATCTGTAGAGGCGATTCGCGAATCGCCCCTACATTTAGGGGGTGAGCGAAAAATATGCGTAAATCCTGGACGAGAACAGACTCAGGAATTGAGTTATGCCCAAGGGTCTATTCATCCAGTGGTGGATGGAGAGGGTTTAATCCAGAACGCCTTAGCACAACTCAACGCGAACAAGAATCAAGAGGCTTTAAGACTCTGGGAACAGGCGATCGCCACTTCACCCGATCTCCCAGGGTTACAGTATGGAAAAGCCGTTGCTCTCGCTAGACTGGACCGGCAGTCTGAGGCGATCGCCACCCTCAATCACCTCTTATCTGCCCTTCCCTCCCATCCCAAAGCGCGGCAATTACTGACAGAACTTCAGCCTAAAAACTCGGTTTTAGAGTTAATTAAATCCGCCCAAATTAATTTAGAAAATAACCAAATTCAAGCTGCTTTTCATGAATTAGCCAAAGCCAAATCATTCCGGCAACCGACTCCAGGTTTAGATTACCTGCGAGCCATTTGCTTTATCAAGCTCAATCAACTGGAGGGAGCCAAAGAAGCCTTAAACGAAGAATTGCGATATTTCCCCAACAATACCGAAGCCAAAACCCTGCGTGATCGCCTTTTATCCCACCTGTCCCCTCACAATCCTGCCCCAATTGATGACCATGAATTTCAGGAATTGCTCCGGATCGTTCGCCCCTACACCATGTTAAGCGAACTCCGCCTCTATTCCCTCTTTTCCCTCACCAAAACCCTCTGCTTACAAAATATTCCCGGTAATATTGTCGAATGTGGCGTCGCCGGTGGCGGATCAACGGCATTAATGGCTGCTGTCATTAAACGCTACAGCAAACAACCCCGCTGGTTATACGCCTGTGATTCCTTTGAAGGAATGCCCACCCCCACCGCAGAGGACAAACATCAGGGTATCCCCGCCGAAGCAACGGGGTGGGGGACAGGAACCTGTGCCGCGCCAGAAACCAGTGTTCAAGAAATTTGTACTCAACTGGGTGTGATCAACGGGGTCAAACTCATCAAAGGTTATTTCCAAGACACCTTACCGAAAATGCAAAATCATATCGGAATGATTGCCCTATTGCATATCGATGGAGATTGGTATGAATCAACCCAAACTATTTTACAGAATTTATATGACCGAGTGGTGAATGACGGGGTGATTCAAGTTGATGACTATGGTTACTGGGACGGATGTCGCCAAGCTGTTCATGAATTTGAAACCCAGCGTCAGATAAAATTTGAAATTAAACCCATTGACAACACGGGAGTCTGGTTTATCAAACCGGATAAATTCCCCGTTAATCCGGACTTGGACCCGCAAATGATTGCTGAATTTGCCCAAGATGATCCCGTTGCTTATGGGATTGAAAGTCAAATGTCAGCCAATGAAAGATTTCAACTTTACTATACCCTGCGTCATTTCGTCCCCAAAACATCCAACCCCCTGCGATTTATAGAAATTGGCTCTTATGCTGGGGCTTCGTTATTTTTAACCTGGAAAACCTTAAAACGGATGAATTGGGCGATGGATGGATTTGCCGTAGAGCCCGGGGGACAACCGCAATTTTATCAAGTGTTAAAACAGGTACAACCGGAGGTCAGTCATTGGCGGTTGTTTTCCCATCAAGCGGCGATAAAATTTCCCCAAATCTGGGAAAAAGATGGGAATCAACCTGGGTTTATTTTTGTCGATGGAGATCATACTTATCCCGGAGTCAAGCAAGATATTCTCAATTATTTTCCCCTGTTAGCACCTGGGGGGATTATGATGTTCCATGATTATCTCCCCATCCTGAACGACCACAATCGAGACGCGATTTTCTTCCATCATGGGAATCAGGAACCGGGGATTCGCCAAGCCTGTCAGGAGTTGATGGAAAATACTTATGGGTGTGAAGTTCTGGATATTCCCTTACTCTATCCCACCGATCCGACGCAAACTCAAGCCCATTTACCGATTATTCCCGGGGTCTATTCAACGATTCGAGCCTATCGCAAACCTGCACAGTAAAAAAACTCATGACTAAAATTCTTCATATTATTCAACAACTGTCTTTAGGCGGCGCGGCACGTTCTTTAATTGCGACAGCAAAATACTCTTCAAAACAGAGTCAGATTCAACATCAAGTCATTTCGCTGCTGCCTTTGGACAAGCGGGCATTAGAACTCGCTCAAGGGGCTGGAATTTCGGTGATAAATGCTCCGGAACAAGCTCAATTAGTAGCGGAAATTCAAAGTGCTGATATTGTGCAAGTGCATTTTTGGAATGTTCCAGAACTGTATGAGTTTTTGCAGTTGAAACTGCCCCCAATCCGGTTAGTCATCTGGTTTCATATTGCTGGGGATAAACCGCCTCAAGTGGTGACAAAATCCTTAATTGATTATGCAGATTTTGCGATTGCTTGTAGTCCGTACACTTATGAAAATTCAGTCTTTCAAAGTTTGGCTCCTGAAGTGAAATTGCAAAAAACCGGCATGGTTTATGGTGCAGCGGATTTCGCTCGCTTGTCAAACTTGCAACCGCAACCCCATAGCACGTTTAATGTCGGTTATATTGGGACGGTGCATTTTTCTAAACTGCATCGGAATTATGTGCCCATGAGCGCGGCGATCGCCATTCCCAATATCCGGTTTATTATCTGTGGTCCGGGGATGGGACAATATTTACAACAGCAAGCACAACAACTGGGTGTAGGCGATCGCTTTGAGGTTCGCGATTATGTGGAAGATATCAAATCCGTCATTGAAACCCTAGATGTTTATGGATATCCCCTTTGCGAAGATACTTATGCTGCTGCCGAATTAAACTTACAAGAAGTGATGTATGCAGGAGTGACGCCAGTTGTTTTTCCTTATGGAGGCGTCAAACAACTGGTGGTGGATAACTATACGGGATTAATTGTTCGCAGTGAATTAGAGTACAAACAGGCGATCGAATATCTCTATCACCATCCCGAAGAACGGGTCCGATTAGGGCGAAATGCGAAAGAATATGCCTCCCAAATTTTTGGCGCAGAAATTGCGGCAAAACAGCTCAATCAGATTTATGAAAGACTGATGCAGAGACCCAAACAAGACCGAGAATGGGGGGTTGATAGAACTTCCAATCTGCTGCAACAGACTGTTTCTCTCCGGGATATCATGGGAGCGAGTCAACCCCTTTCCGGCGCGGATTTATTTATTGAATCCTTGGGGAATACCGCCCCACAATTTGCAACCAGCATGAGGGGACAAAACTTAGAGGAATTATGGGCAAGCGATCGTCAAATTGCTGGCTCATCTATCTTACTCGCTAGTTATGGTTCCGGAGGGATTTTACATTACAAAGATGCCTACCCCGATGATGGATATTTGAGATTTTGGTCCGGATTGATTCTGCAACAACAGCAACAACACCCTGAAGCCATCGGCGAATTTCAAAAGGCGACTGCCCTCGGATGTAACCATTGGCGCATTTTTTGGTACATTGCACAATCCGCTGCTCAAGTCAATAATATTCCTTTAGCCCAACAAGCCTTAACCACAGTTTTGCAGAACGCCCCGGATTTTTCTGAAGCTCAACAAATGCGCGATCGCCTCGGATATACCCCCCCTCAAAAACCTTCGGTTCCAGCCAGTTCCCACCCCCTCGAAACCCTCCAGCAAACCCGCCAACAACTGGCCCAGCAATGGTTAAATACCCCAACAGAACAATTACAATCTGCCTATTTAGGTGAACTGGGAACCGCTCATAAAACCCTCCTAGAAAGTGGCATCAAACATCAAGCCCCCACCCCCGATGAACAAGCAGTCATCCGCCAACTTTCTGGGGGAATTGTCTGGGGATTTGATGCGCCCAATGCCCTGCAATCCTTCATTGCTGCCACCCTCTATTGCTATCCCCATCAACTCCAGATTCCCTACACCAATGCACCGATTCCCAAATGGTTCGCCCAGGATTATCTCCAATTTATGTTCGCCAGTCCTACCCTGTTTCACGAACCTGGAGAAGTCGAACAATATTATCGCTATTTCAAAGGTTGGATAGAATATGTGCATCAGAAAATATTCAGCAATCCTGACTCACCCCTCTGGCAAAGTGTCGCCGAGTTTTTCACCCAGGGAAATGCCAACTTTGCGCCTCTGTATTTCAGCCGCGCTAACCTCAAATCTGTCTACAGTCAACGAGCGGAGATTATAGAATTTGCCCTCAATAATCGGGGATTTCAAGTCGATTATGTCTTCCCTCCCCGTTCGGCAAATCGCCCCAAAATTCGCTTGGGAATTTTGAGGGACCATTTCAATCCCGCAACGGAAACTTTGGCAACCTTGCCCGTTTTTGAACATTTGGATCGCCAGCGGTTTGAGATTGTTCTCTATGCCTCTTGGGTCAATGGCAGCCAACTGGAATGGTATTGTCAGAGTCGGGCCGATCGCCTCGTAAAACTGCCAGAAAAACTCTCGGAACAAGTCCAAACCCTCCGCAACGAAGACTTAGATATCCTGTTCATCGGCACCAATATTACCGAACTCAATAAACCCTTAACCGCCCTCGCCCAACACCGACTCGCCCGAGTCCAAGTCACCTCCATTGCCTCCCCGGTGACCACCGGCATCCGCAATATCGACTACTATATTGCCGGGAATTTAACTGCACCTACTAACACCAACAGCGAACAATACCGCGAGAAACTGGTGAATATTGAAGGGTCTGGATTATGTTTCCGGTTCCCCCTCCCTGAACCCGCATCTACCGTCAATCCGACTCGGGCAAGCTGGGGTGCAACGGAGCAAACCGTGGTGTTTATGTCTGGGGCAAACTTCTACAAAATTATTCCCGAACTCACCGAAACTTGGGCCAAAATTATCGCCGCCGTTCCCAATTCTATTTTGGTGTTATATCCCTTTGGTCCCGCATGGAATTCCACTTATCCGGCCATGCCGTTTTTGGAACGACTCCACCGAATTTTTGCCCAACATGGCATTGATAAACGGCGGTTAGTTCTGATTAATACTCTACCGAGTCCAGCGGATATTAAAGAATGCGTCAAACTCGCCGATGTGTATCTGGATTCCTATCCTTATAGTGGGGCAACTTCTTTACTGGATCCGTTACAACTGGGCATTCCGGCGATCGCCTGGGAAGAGAATAGCTTAAAGTCTCGCCAAGCTTCTGCACTCTTGCGGGAAATCCACCTAGCTGATTTAATCGCCCAGGACGAATCAAGTTATATCCAATTAGCGACTAAGTTGGCAACCAATCCTCAACTGCGCCACCACTATCGCCAGCAAATCCAGCAACAAATGCAGCAAAATCCGCCCTTTTTAGATAGTGCTGCTTACAGCCAGAAAATGGGGAATTTGTTTGAGCAATTGTTTCAAGGGGGACAGACTTCTGTTGCAATGGCGAGTGGGACACCCACCCAAAGTCCCTCTCAACCCGTCTCTGTTTCTCAGGAATTTCTCAATCGTCTGATTGGTTGTGCCAATCTGTATTATATTGACCCGTCTGATGAATCTATTCAACGGGAATTGCTCCAACTGCGGCGAGAATTTGCTGAGTTGTGGTTGCAGATACCTGGCGATCGCCTGGGTGAATGCTATACCCAGGAACTAGGTAAAGCGCATCAAAGTGTCCTCAACAGTGGCATTCAAAATCAGCCTTTACCCGAGACAGAACAGCCCTTTGTCCAGGAGTTAATGGCTAAACTGACCCCCGGACTAGATGCGCCTTTGGGGATGAATGCAGTTCTAGCTTTGCTGTTATACCAACAGCGCGATCGCCTCCCCCAATTAACCCAACCTTTACCCGATTGGTTGAATGATTAATCCGGATTAATCCTCCCCCACTATATAGCGCGTTTAAATCATTTTGGCATGGAGATAGCGAGCATCTTGCTCGCACTCCACGGCTCTCGGGGGTAATACAGAATCCGGCATTTAAAGGTCTATAAAAACGGATTGTAGGGGCGCAATGCTCGAAGCCCACAGGAGGGCGCAAGCATTGCGCCCCTACACATACAGATTGACGCCGCTCGTTTTTATAGACTTATCAGTATTGCGAAATGGAGTATTATACCAAATCCGGTTGGTAAAAGTCGGTTTTCGTTTTTAGCCCGCGCAGGCGGGCTTCGTCCGTGTAGCCCCACCCTTGAGGGTGTGGGTTTTTATAGACTTTTAATAACCGAATTCCGTATTACATCCAATCCTCACTATCACTATCTTGTGCGCGATAGACTCGACCTTTGCGGTGAATTTCGCGGGTTTTTTCAAACAAATCCTCTTCAGTCATATTCCAACGAGATAACACTTTTTCAATGTCACTCCAGACATCCCGGGAACCGGGAAATCCTCGATAGCGAATTCGCAATCGAGCTAATTCTGCCAGATTATATTCGGTCATATCTCCGGCTAAAATTTTATCCAGCGTCTCGCGATCCTTACGAGCTTGGGGATGTTGTTGTTCCTGTTTAATTTCAGACATAATTATAAAAATCCTCCTAGATTGAGTTAATGAATACGAATTTGCTGTTTTTTGAGGTCTTCAAAAATTCCATACATATCCTGAGCAAATTTAGCCGGATTCCACAACGGAGATAGGTATTTGGGTTGCTTAGACCGGATTAATTGATGGCGAATGTCTTGGCGAATTTTCAACTCCTGACCCAACCGCACTCCCCACTCGATATACTCGTCCCAACTCCGGGCAATGCCACTCTCAATGCCTAGGGTTTTTAGGAATGAATATCCCATCCGCGCCAGACAGAGTTCTCCCACTCGGGTAACGGTGGGTAGGTTAAACCACAATGCTTCTAGGGTGTGAGTGCCGCCATTGTAAGGATAGGAATCTAATAAAATATCCGCACATTCGTAGATAGCCCGATGCTGTTCTTCCGTTGGTGTTCTGGATATGAAGATAACCCGACTGCTGGGGACTCCTAACTCAGTACAGGCTTGTTGATAGAGTGGCAAAATCGCCGATCGCTCTCCTTCCCCTTTATGGATTAACACACTATTGGGAACCTGTTTAAGAATCTGAATTTGGGCCAAAACCAACTCCCGATTCAGTTTTCTACCCGGGGCGACACAGAGGTAGGCAATCTGTTGCCAACTGATTCCTAGGCTCAAGCGGACGACTTCACGCTCGACGGATTGACGCTTAAATCCGGAAACCGCCACAAAGGAATCGGGCATTCGGATTAATTGCTCGATGTAATCGGCTTCAATGCCTGGGGGATGGGTGTGCCGATCGCCTAAAAAATAATGGGCTGAAGATAAAAAGGGCGCATCAAATCCTAGCCAAGACAGGCAAATCGGGGCCGGTTGCCGGTACAAAATATCTAACTGTTCAGAACAGGTGACTGAATCGAGGTCAATTAAAATATCCAGATTGTCCCTGCGAATTTGCTCCAAAATCTCTAATTGAGCCGCTTCAAAATTAGCGCTTTGCGGTTGATAAAATTGAGTAGCAATGTTTTGAAACTCTTGGGTTTTATCATCCCTCGCTTGAGATTGAGTCACGTAGAGATAGAGTTCAGCAGAAAGCCCAGATAACTCGCCCAGAATATCTGCACTACACCATCCGATAGAATGGCGGCGGAAATGGGGGGAGAGGAAGCCGATTTTGAGATGGGGGGAATGGGGGAGATGGGGGAGATGGGGGAGATGGGGGAGATGGGGGGGATGGTTGATGAGGCGGGCTTGATTTTTAGAGCCTAGGCGTTTGGCTAAGGTTAGATTGGCCCTGGCATCATCACGGAGATGGGGTTGGGAAAACATTAGCCGAGAATACAGCAAGGCGATGGAGTCGAGGTCTAGAAAATCTAGGTCCGACTGAATTTGGGTTTCCAGAGAAAGAAAGGTTTCTCGGGCTAAATCGCTGTAGCCCCCATGTAAACATAAGGAGAGATAGGGAAGGGCCGCTAACAGTTTGGTGGGGCCTTGGGCGCGGCTTAAATAGTTTTCGGCAGCTTGTCGCAGGGTGTCAAAGTCGATACCGAAGGGGTCTCGGGAGCGAATCAGATAGAACAAGGCATGGTGTGCTGGGATTAAGTTGGGATCGAGGCCGATCGCCTGTAGAAAACAGTCCACCACCTCTTGCCATGCTGACCCACTGAGAGTTTGATGCTGATGCCCTTGTTGTAAAAGGGCTTGACCTAAATTGTAATGAATCCCGGCTATCTGGGGGCTGAGGGTTTGGGCAGTTTTCAGGGCCGCAATCCCGGCCTCGAAGGACCCCTGTTGAATTAGGGCGTTGCCGAGATTGGAATGCCCTTGGGAGAAGTTGGGTTCGAGGGCGATCGCCTGTTGGTAATGGTGAATCGCCTCCTCAACTCGGGCCAGGGTTAAGAGGGTATTTCCGATAGTTAAATGCCGTTCTGCGGTCCCCATAGCCGCTTCCAGGCGTAAGGCATCCTGCCAGGACTCCACCGCCTCCCCTAAGCGGCCTAGATCCTGATAGAGGGTCCCGAGGTTCCAGTGAATGCCCGCTTGTTCGGGGTCCAGGGCGAGTGCTTGTTGGTAGCAGGCGATCGCGCGTTCCGACTCCCCCCGACGATAGTAGAGGCTGCCCAGATTCGCATGAGCTGCCACAAATTCGGGGATAATCTGTAGCGCCTGTTCGTAAGCGCGTTCCGCTGCGGTCCATTTTTCTTGGGATTGGAGGATATTGCCCAGGGTCTTGTAGGTCTCTGCGGATTGAGGGTCCAGTTTGAGCGCCCCTTGACAATAGGCGATCGCCTCAGTCAATTGGCCCTTCCGCCAATAGAGGTCCCCCAGTTGACAATAAGCCTCTACCGCATCCGGGTCAAAATTCAGGGCTTCTTGATAAAAGGCGATCGCTTCGGACCACTGCCCCTTGGCGCTTAATTCATGGCCTCGCTGGATCCAAACTCCCGCTTTTTCCCACTCAATCACAGACATCTCCCTGATCCCCACGGATTTTCGGTCTTGACTTTCATAGCAATCCTAAATCAAAACGGCTCCTTGCACCTACTTTGCCTTATGCCCTGCAAGGGATGGCATCGTTTTGGTCTCCAGCAAAAATGACAACTTCGTAATAATTAGCCGGAATTTCTCCGATTCATAGCAATTCTTTATAGAACCCCCTCGGGGATCGTATAGAAGATGACAATAAAATCCGCTTCCGGAGTCTGTGCGCCCTTTGAGCATCGGAGTCGAGTCACAAAGGGTGGGGCGGTTTAACGGCTCCGGTTGAAACAATAAATGTAGAGAAAAGAGATTTTGGGTCGGTTTAATCAATAATGTAGAGACAAGAGATTTCGGTTCTCTAAATCAAGCGCAAAGAATGGCCCCTAGGAGCGGTACTGATCTGTTTAGCTGTGATGGTGTTGGGACAAAAGAGGCGATCGCCCCTGGAACCCCTGATTCCTGCCCCTAGCAGTCCCTGAATCCTCCCTATCCTGTTTAAGCCGATGATGGCAGGTCACAAGGATGATTGTCACTGGGTTCCCCCCATTAAGGGTTAGCCGACTGGCCCCCGATTTGATAAACTTTCCCGCGATCTGCCGGGTCTGAAAAAGAAAACACAGAATAGAGGAATAAGATCTGCCTGGGTAAGCATTTTGAGCCATTTTAAGGAAAGGGAACTCTCGGATTGGTATCATAGTCGTGCACCCCAGCATTGTCAAGCTAAAATCAATGAGCCATGCTAATCGGTCATAGTTGGAACAGCTAAAATTTTGCCATCTTGCCAGACTAGACATTAGCACCCAATTGGGCTAGACTTGCTGCTGACAGAAAGTCCAGACGACTCAACCGAAGTCAAGGGTTTCCTAGGTTAGCTGCCTGAGCAGACTTGACAAGGACGACACGAAACAGATGAGGAGTGAGAAACTGAATGGTTAGAATACTTGATACAACCCCGTCAAATCCGAACGATACCCTAGATCTATTTTCGTTTGGCCTAGGCGCAGATACGGTTCTGGGCCTAACGGGAAGCGATTTTATTACCTCCGATACCGTCGGTGGGAGTTTAATTTTTGGGAATACAGAAAATGATTCCCTGACCTCTAGCACCTCAGGAGACACCCTGTATGGGGGTCAAGACGATGACTTTTTGGTGAGCAAAGGGGGCGGAAGCGTCTTCTTTGGCGACTTAGGCCAAGATCGGTATGAAGCCCGAGGCAGCTTAGGTCGCGACACGGTTTACGGTGGCACCAACAACCAATCCGAAAACCGAGACCAAGACAGCGAAGATATTTTCAACTTTGGTAACGGTCTGGGGGGCAACCTCGCCTTTGGAAACGGCGGGGATGACTTCATCAGTGGCTCCGGCTTAGGTGCAGATACCCTCTACGGTGGTGTCGGCGACGATACCATCCAGGTCATTGAAATCGCAGGTGGAGGCTCCGGTGCCGGGGGTGGAGGCGCAGCCTTCGTTCCGGATACCATTGCCGGTATTGGCTTCGTTCCTCCGTTCTTATTTGGCGGTGCATCTGGTGCAGGTGCAACAGCAGGCTTGGGAGTGGGCGTCGTTTTAGACGCAGGCGTAGCGGTTCCCAGAAACCCCGGACGCAACTATCTCAGCGGTGACAAAGGCAATGACGTCATCTTTGGGATTGGCGATCGCGACAGCCTGTTCGGGGGTGAAGGAAATGACTCCCTGTTCATGCTCAGTGCCAGTGCTACCGGAGAACTCGGGTTAGAAACCGATGGGGTGAACACCGTAGTCGGGGCGCGAAGCGCACTCGCTGGCTTCCCTCGCAACAACTGGTTAAACGGCGGTACCGGGAACGATTACGTCTACTCCTACGGGGGCGATCGCGGACGTCAGACCATGTGGGGTGCAGAGGGAGATGACTCCCTGTTCAACCGAGGCAGTCAAGTCCTGGTGTTCGGGAATACTGGCACGGACTACTTAGAAACCACCGGGTTCTCTCGCAGCACCTTATATGGTGGACAAGATAATGACACCGTGGTTTCCGGTGTCTCCCTAGTCGATGGGCTCACTGTAACCGCAGGTGGCGGTACCAACCTCCTGTATGGAGATAAAGGTAACGATACTCTCCTCAGTAGCAATACTCGCGATACCTTATATGGTGGCAACATCGAAGACAACGACACGATCGCCGGAAACAATCTGGACTACTTATCCCTCAGTGGAGGTTCCAGCATGGGCTTTGGTAACCAAGGGAACGACACCCTGATTGGTGGTGCCGCCGAAGCTGTGACCCTGTACGGGGGTCAAGATAACGATTACATCACCGCAGCGGGAGTCAGTTCCTATTTGTCTGGGGACAAAGGCAACGATACCCTGCTCCTTGGACCGACTGCCACAAACAGCACCTTAATCGGTGGCGAAGGCAATGACTCCCTCGACGCCCGCAACGGTAATGGTGGAAACCTGCTGATGGCTGTTTCCGGCGATAACGTGCTGGTTGCCGGTAAGGCTAGTGACACCCTGATGGGCGGTAGCGGTAATGACTTCCTCACGGGGAGTGTGGACGGAGATACCCTCCGGGCAGATAGTCCAGGAGTGGATACCCTGGAAGGGTTCTGGGGTGCAGACAGCCTGATTGGTACCTCTGGTGCAGCCGATAACTTCCTCTTCACCAGTATTCTGGATGCCCGTGAAGGTGTCCCCGAAGGTACCACTGATCCTACCGCAGGAACGGCTACCACGGGTGATACCATCACCACATTTGAGCGTGGTCGGGATAAAATCTACCTGAACCTTTCCGGCTTTGGTTTAGACCCCGAGGCGATCGCTGGACTCCGGACCAACATCGACTTCTTCTCTACCAATAAAACTACGACCTACACGGGTAGCTTTGAGAACCTGATTAGTGGAAATGCCTCCACTTCGGCGATCATCTTCGACGCCCAAGATGCAGGCGGTTTCTTGCTCTGGGATAAAAATGGTGCGGGCGTGACTGACCGAGCCAATACCGCTGACATAGTAACCATTGCTGTCATCCAGACGGGTGAGGTTACCCGGAATGACATATTCCTGTTCTAAGGCGCTTAAGATAAACGCCTCGTAATGATTGAGCCACAGATGAATAACATCTGTGGCTCTTTTATTGGGGGTCATTTGTTATTTGTTATTGGTCATTTGTCATTTGTCATTGGTCCTTGGTCATTTGTCGTTGGTTGATGGGGGGGATGGGGGGATGGGGCTTTTTTATCCGGGGGAGATATTAATGCCTCGACCGATTAGGTTGAGAAATGCGGTGCCAAAGTGCTGAATCTCCAGGAAACTGGCATAAGCGGGACTGGGTTTATAGATTCTAAAGGTGCGCATGATGCCGAGAGTGGCGACGCTTTCCAATGGACCGATAAAACGGGTATCGCGGTCTAAAAAATAAGGCTGGGAAGCCCAATAAGCCATCTGTTTGGCATTCAGAAAAAAGCATCCAGAATGGGGATTAAGCGCCCGTTGGAAGACTACAGGTTGCTCCATGATATTGCCCTTCAACTCTGGGCGGTCCTCTACCTTCTGAAACTGGGCTGTTGCTCGGGGTAATAAATCCCCATCAATATAGACCTTACCCACCCGACCCGGAGGCGCGATTTCATAGCGATTCGGTTGCAACAGATTCAAATCTCCCGCTTGGGAGGAAAACCAGTTTAATTTAATAAAAAACCAGGGGTCATGGAGGATTAAGTCATCTTCCAAATAGCAATAATAATCATAGCGACCCAAACTATCCCGCAACAGGGCGTGACACTCAAACCCCAGCATCAAGGGTTCGACTTGGGTGGCGTGATGGCGGTAAATCTGATTGGGAACCGGCAACTCCTCTAAAACATGACAGTTTTGAGTTGTACAAATCACGATGTCAATCTGCAAGGATTGACCCTGATTCGCCGGGACTGCTACAGATTTAGCGATATCCAGCAACCCTTGATATTTCCCTAAAATTGCGCCCAAGTGGGTTAAAGACTGACTCAATGCCACAATCCGCGATCGCGGGTCTTTGCTCAGAGATCCATGTTTCCCTCCGCCATCGGGATTGAAATAATGCGCGATCGTGACCAGTATTTTCATAGATGTAAATTTAGAGGGGTCATTGGTCATTGGTCATTGGTCATTGGTTATTTGTGGATGGGGGAGAGGGGGGAGTTACACCGCTAGGTTTTTGACAAATTGTGTGATTAATCCCAAAATCCGGGTCTGAAAAGGGACACATCTGACCGTTTGGCAAGTGGCAACACCCGCTGGGGGATAAATCCCCCAGCTAATAGCTAAAGTCGGTTAAAACCGACTAAAAGTCTTATCTCGTGGTGTTTTCAGTCGGTTTCAACCGACTTTAGCTATTAGGCGGGGGTTTTAACCCCTGCCGGTTGGTGCCACCCACAGGTTTTTAACCCCTGCCGGTTGGTGCCACCCACAGGTTTTTAACCCCCGCCGGTTGGTGCCACCCACAGGGTTTTAACCCCCGCCGGTTGGTGCCACCCCCGCCGGTTGGTGCCACCCACAGGTTTTTAACCCCCGCCGGGTGTTGCATCAAACAACTCCGGTAAGCGATCGCGCAATTCCTGATTCAACTGAGGGAGGCGATCGCGCAGGGACAAATACCACTGGTGACGTTCCCGATAATGCTGCGAGAGCAAGCGATTTTCAGCCACCCACTGATAAGCATTCTGCCCTAAACCCCTCCGCAAATCCAGATCCCGGATTAAAGATTCTAATTTTTGACCAAACTCCCCCTCAGCTCGATAAATTAACCCCGTTTCTCCCTCAATAATTGTGTTTTCATAGACTGTGGGACTCGCCACCACCGCCACACCATGACCAGCACATTCCAGAAACTTTAAATCCGACTTCATACTATTAATCCGAGTCGGCGTCAAAGGCAGCAGCGCCACATCACAACTATGCAACACCTCCTGATAGGTTTCATAAGGAGAGAAGGGTAAAAACTCTTTATGCTTGACCTGCAACTGCTCAAAAAACTGGCGATCGTGCAGCACTTTTACCCGGACCTGTTTCTGGTATTTTTGCAGAACCCGATTCAACTCCGGCATAATCGGTTGCCAATCCGCCTCGCGATTGAGCGCCCCGAAAAAAATAGTACAAGTTTGGTCTTCAGAATAGGTTCGTTTCGGTGGTAAATAGCCCAATTGATTTTTAAAGACTGCCACATTGGGATTATATTGGCGTAAAAAATCAGCCAAGGGTTCCGTAGAAGTTTGCACACCGTGACAACCGCGATAACTCAGAAACAGATTCTTTTCATATTCCGGACGGCGCAGGGGGTCATCATCAATTTCGGCAATAATTAAATAGCCTAATTGCAACAATTGTTTGAGTTTGACCACATCCTCGGGATAGTCCATAATCGTGCGCTGCCAGATAAATACTTTTTCCTCTTGAGGGAGTGCAGCATTCACATTAGCCGATCGCACCTCCGAGAGAGTTCGCACCCCCGGAATCGTCGCACTCAGGCGATCGGGTTCCAATACCCGAGGGCGATCGCATCCCGTCGGGGCCATAATAATCGTTTGAATTAACAACCGTCTCGGCGGTACTTCCGACTTAATTCCTCTCACCACATATTGAATCGCCCCCGTCTGAGTCTCAAACGTTTGCGGGTCAATTCCTAACCCTTGAACCACCGGGGCCATTAACTGCTGGAACTGTTGAAACGCCGGAGGTTTTCGTCCGCGAGTTTGAATTTCATAACTCTGTAACCCCGCTTGTAAGAATAACTTTTTCACCTCATCTAAAGTAAAAAACCGTAAATGAGTGCGATCGAGTAACCCTTGGTCCTGATACTCCCAACTCCCCCGCAATAAATTAACAATCGCCGTCCAATGTTGAATATTCGGAATACAAGCCAACACTTGACCCTCATCCTTCAACCATTTCACCTGATGCTGGAGAACCCGCCACGGATCAACCAAATGTTCCAACACATCTCCATACACCAAACAATCAACCGACCCCGCCTCAAACTGTAACCGCTCATCCTCCAAATCCTCCACATTCGCAACAATTACCTCATCCAACCGTTGCGCCGCCAGCGCTGCCGCTTCCTGATTAATTTCCACCCCAATATAACGGCCATGAGGATTAATCCGCTTATATTGCATCCCCATCGCCCCGGCACCACAACCTACCTCAATAATCACCGCCGCATCCGCCGGTAAAACCTTCAACAAATCCGGATTCACCCGGTCATAATAATCAAAATCAGTCATAAATTTCTTCTCTAAATCTCTTTCCGTGAAAATCCGTGTAATCCGTGGTTCACCCCTCCCCCTCCCACCTCACCAACTTCCTAATTTTTTCACTCCAAACCCTCCCAAAATGCTCCACTTCCAAAAAATTAGCCATCGCAGGTGCCGGTTTATAAACCTTAAATGTCCGCATAATCCCCAGAGTCGCCGCACTTTCCAAAGGACCGACAAATCGAGTATCTCGGTCTAAAAAATAGGGTTGCTGCACCCAGGATTCCATCTGTCGGGCATTTAAGAAATAACAGCCCGAATGGGGATTGCCGGTGCGTTTAAAGGTGACAGATTGCCCCATAATCATGCCAGTAAGTTGAGGGTTTTCGTGAACATTTTGATAGGGGGCGGTAATTTTGGGGTGCAGTTCCCCATCGATGTAAGTTTTGCCGATGCCGGGGTGGGTAGATTGTTCATAGCGGTTGGGTTGGAGGAGATGGCGATCGCCTGCTTGTTGGGTAAACCAATTCAGCTTGATAAAAAACCAGGGGTCTTGCAAAATCAGGTCATCTTCCAGAAAACAGTAATAATCATACCCGCCTAAGCGGTCTTTCAAGAGTGCCTGACATTCAAATCCCAGCAGTAGGGGTTCGGCATCCGTGGGGTGATGGGTCCATAAATGGGCAGGCAGAGGCAGGCGATCGAGAATATGGTAGCCTTGGGTCGTGCAAATCACAATCTCAATGTCAGTCTGTAGGGATTGATTGGCGCCGATCGCAACCCGGTTGGCATAATCCGTGGCATACTGGGAGTTTCCAAATAACTGGTGCAATGCGGTGAGGTTTTGGGTGAGGGCTTGAATGCGCGAGTTGGGATCGTTGCGTTGAGCACCATATTTGCCAATCCCATCCGGGTTGAAAAAGTGAGCCAGGGTAAATAGGATCCGCATAGAAATTTTAGGCTTTAATCCGATGAAGTTTGAGGCTTGTTCGCGACAGTTAATGACGACCTTTGCCACAATTTTAGATCCAAACCGTCAGGGGACGGCGATTGAAATTGGGGTAGGAACCCAGGATTATTATTTTGTGGATTTTGTCAAGGCAGGGTTTCCCACTTTAGCGGTGGAACCCGCCCCGGCAGAGGAACTACGGGTTACTTGTCAGCGGTTGAATGTCCCCCTGGAACAAGCGGCGATCGCTGAAAAAAATGGGGAAGTCACCCTGTATTTGGGGGAATACCAAGGTCAGATTAATGTCAATTTGAACTCCTTAAATCCGGATTGGTGGGGAGTGGTTAACCCGCAACAGTCTGAGTCTCCCAGTCAGAGGAGAACCCCCGCCAGCCTGAATGTACCTGCATTTACTTTAAAAACTTTACTACAAAATCGGGGAATTGAACGGATTTCTCTTTTAAAAGTTGATACAGAAGGCAGTGAATTTGGGATTATTAATGGACTGCGGGAGATTCCTGCCCAAAGTTTACCGAGTTTGGTGCAATTTGAATATGGTGGGGGAGGCGATCGCCAGAGTCAGGAAGGGGGATGGAACCCCAAATATTTTCAGAGTACCCTGGATTGTTTAGAGGTCCTAAAAGCCCTAGGATATGAATGGTTACTGCTAATTGACCGGGAGTTACCCCGTCCCTGCTCTTTTGCGCTGCAAGAGATTACTAATTTTGCAGAGATTTTTCATCCCCTGTCCCATGTCGGCAATGCGATCGCCTGCAAAACTCGCCACATCACCTCCCAAATTAACTTAGACTCCATTTGTCAGCCTTATCTTAACTATTCTAACAAATTAGCGAAAAGTTTGGTCGATTTAGGTTCCTCTAAAATTGTCCATTCCTTTAAATATATTCTGCCTTATGTCATCATTCATCAGTACAAAATAAAACGTCGTCCGTTGCGCGTCTTAGAGTATGGACCTGGATGTAACACCGAGCAGTTTATCAAATCATTAGTCTGTCAGCAAATCGTGTCTGTCGAAGACAATGCGGGATGGTATGAAAAATTTGCGCCTATTGTCGAATCTGCTCAAGATATCGATATCGACATTGACTATCGATTAATTGAAGTTAAAAGTGAAGAAGGAAAAGCCTATTTAGGGGGACATTGCTGGACTGAATCCGAGATTTTAGAGTATTGCGAATATCCCCTGAAATATGGTCCTGGCTATTTTGATATTATCTTTGTTGATGCAGGCGATCGCCAGGACGAAGTAACCATCAAAGGGCGTACTTATCCCGGTTGTCCCGTTCGCAATATCTGTTTAGAACTAGCCCATACCTTATTAGCGGATCAAGGGGTGGTTGTTCTCCATGATGTACCCGGACCCTTTGCCACCATTAATCGGTCCTTAGTCGAACCGATTCAAACGTTTTCCGTGGTTAAAAGTTTCCCTCAAATTTGTACAACTCTTTTATCTAATTCCCTGAATTTAGATGAGTTGGAAGGGTTTATTTCTAGTCTTTATCCCCAGAAGACTCCCCAAGATTCTCTCAAACTGGAGATTCCCTCTAGTCCTGCAAATTCCACTCCTGACCCCAAAATGTTGGATTTATCCCAACTCTTAGAGGAGCATTCTATCACCCCTCGGGGAGTCATTCATGTAGGGGCTAATGAAGGAGAAGAACTCAAAAATTATCAGAAAATTGGCATCAATAAGGTCTTATTTATCGAAGCCAACCCTGCCGTTTTTCAGATTTTAAAAGCAAACTTGAATGGCGTTCCTAACCTGATAGGCGTCAATTGTGCAATTTCCAATGTCAATGGAACTGCCACCTTGCACGTCACCTCAATGGATGCCGCCAGTTCGATTTTACCCCTGAAACGGGTGAAAGAGTATTATCCCGAGATTCAAGAAACCTATCAAATTCAGGTCCAATGTAAAACCTTGGATACCCTGTTGGAAGAATTGGGGTTAAATCCAGGAGATTTTAATCTGCTAAACTTAGATATCCAAGGTGCAGAATTTTTAGCCCTACAAGGGGCAAAAAATCTGCTGCAACATATCGAAGCGATTAATACCGAAGTCAATTACGAGGAACTGTATGAAGGGGCGCAGTTAATTGACCAAATCGATGAATTATTAGCAGAATCCGACTTTGAGCGCGTGGCAACGGTGACCCCCTATCATCCGTCCTGGGGGGATGCGTTTTATGTCAAAAAACCCTTAATCACCCTGTCTACCCTGGGTACTAATGGACGGTTTGCTAATCAACTGTTTCAGTATGGATTTTTGAAACTTTATGCTCAAACCCATCATCTGCGGATAGAAACTCCTGAGTGGATTGGACAGTATTTATTTGGACATCAAGACCCCCCCTTATCTAAAAATTTACCCGAAGTTAAAGATGTCAGTACCCGCGCCGATGACTCTCCGATTTTGCAACGGGAAACTCCCTTAAAAAATGTCGATATTTGGGGCTATTTTCAGTTTCATACTCAGTATTATGCCCAATATCGAGACGAGTTTTCTCGCTTGTTTGAACCTGTGCTAGAGGTCAAACAACAACTCGACCCGGTGCGCGATCGCCTCCTTTCCCAAGGCAAAACCATTGTCGGATTGCATATCCGACTCAAAGATTATGGCTTTTCTTACTTTTTCATCGCCCCCTTAGTCTGGTATAAAACCTGGTTAGCTCAAATCTGGAATACCCTGGAACAACCTGTTTTATTCATTGCCAGTGACGAACCCGAAAAAGTCCTGCCGCATTTTGCTGAATATCAACCTGTTACTGCCAAATCCCTAGGGGCCGACTTACCAAAAGCCGACTTTTATCCCGATTTTTACTTACTCAGTCATTGCGATATTCTGGCAATTTCTAACAGTACCTTTTCCTTTGTCGCCTCCATGCTCAATCGCCGGGGAACCTGCTTCATGCGTCCCCAATTGTCCGCTCAATCTCTGATTCCTTACGACCCCTGGAATAGCGCACCGATTTTGCACGATGCCAAAGTGCCGAGGAAGTATGAACCCGCCTGTTTGCGACCCCTGCGAGAGCAAATCGCCGATCGCTGGTTGAGTTTAACCGGCGAGCCACTCAAACTCAGCTATTTGAGTGGCGTCGGTATCGATGCGAAAATCCTGCTGGATAAAGGGGTAAAAAATGAACCCTTGACGGACAGCGAAAGAGAGTTGGTTCAACGATTAATTTCAGAAATTAGCCCCCGATTGGATCAGCCCAAAGCGATGCAATCGTTGCTCGTGGCGATGTTATATCGGGATGCCTATCAACTTCCGTTACCCTATAACGGCGCGGCGATTCCCAAGTGGTTTTTCGCAGATTTTTGGCGCTTTCTATTTGCAGCACCCAGTGCCTTTTCCGAACTTGGAGAACCAGAACAATACTGTCACTACATTCAGGGAGTCGTCAATTATCTCCATTCCCTTATGGTGCAAAATCCCCATTCAGAGTTGTGGCGGTATATGGCCTTATGTTTTATCCAATCCCATAATTTTAAAGCCCTATCCGCTTGGGAAGGGAATGGGTTAGAAATTGCCCAGAAACGGGGGGAAATTCTGGAATTAACCCTAAAAAATTTGGGTCAACCCCTGGATTATGATTGTCCCCCTCGTCCTGCTTCTCGGGAAAAAATTCGCCTGGGGATTCTGCAACATAACTTTTTTGCGGCGAAGGAAACCGTGGTCACTTTGGCCGCCTTTGAGCATTTAGACCGACAGAAATTTGAGGTCCGGTTGTATGCGATCGCATCCCAAGAGACCCCCTTGCAACAAACCTGCCAAAATTGTGCAGATAGCTTGGTGAAGCTACCCCAGAAATTGAGGGAACAAGTGGAGAAAATTCGCGGGGATGAGTTGGATATTTTGTTGGTTGGTAGCGACATTGCCAACAATACCAATGCGATCGCCCTCTTAGCTTGCCACCGCTTGGCCCGGATCCAATGTACCGGGGCCTGGGTCCCCACCACCACCGGACTGCGCCAGATGGATTACTACATTACCGGGGATTTGATGGCAGGACCCAACTTCCAAGACTACTATCAGGAACGAGTCGTCACCGTGGAAGGGTCCGGACTCTGTTTCGCGCGTCCCCAAACCCGAGCACAACAGCCAATCCAATCGCAGCGCAACCGTTGGGGGACAGCGGAGAAAACCGTTATCTTCATTTCTGGGGCCAGTACCAACAAAATCGGGCCTCAAATTCGAGAAACCTGGGCCAAAATTTTGGCGGCAGTGCCTCATTCAATTTTGGTGTTATATCCGTTTGGGGCAATGGGGGCCAAATTTTATCGCACCAGTCCCTACGACAATCAGACGCGGATGGTATTCGAGGGATATGGAATTGACCCGAGGCGGTTCGTAGTCATAGAGCAGTTGAATTCTTTGGAGGAGTTGAAAGACTGTTTGCAGCAAGCGGATTTGTATTTAGATGCTTATCCGGATACTGGGGATTTGTCCTTAGTGGATCCGTTAGAAGTCGGACTACCGATGGTGGTTCGGGAGGGGGAAGCCCCCCAAACCCGGCGATCGCCTGCCCTATTGCGAGAGTTGCAGCTTGGAGAATGGATTGCCCAGAGTGAATCTGCCTACATTGACTTAGCTGTGTCCCTAGGGACGAATCCGCAGCGACGGGAACAGTATCGGCAACAACTTCACCAGGGTTCCCAGAATACAGGTCCCTATCTGGATACCCGAGCTTATTCCGCCAAAATCGGAGCACTCTTGGAAAAACTGGCTCAACAGCAAATTTGAACCCAAGCCAGGGAAAAATAGCACTGGGGGACATAAAGTAGGATGACAGGGGTGAGTTGGGCAACCTGTTTAAAGAAACCAATCCCGGTTGACTAGCGTCCCCAGTAGTAGAGAGAACTCAACGGCGTATCTACTAAGATAGTAAATAGTCGTCAAAAAAATTTTTCAGGGCAGCAACGGCAATCGGGAAGGGTCAGACAACAACAGGATCAACGAGGGGATGACCGATGGCGGGAATGTTCCGGATGCAGTTCATCCTTAATCCTAGCGACCGGCCTTCATCTAGCCCAAACGGGTAAGTTGATATCGACCGTTCCCAGAGTGCCATTTCAGCGAGTTTGACCGGCTGTTTATGACGGGAGAGCATTACCCAATTGCCCACAACCCCAACCCAAACTCAATTCAGGAAACAAAAAGTGCTGGCAATGCCAACTAGGATTGGTTATATTTGTGGTCTTGTAGAGGTTGAACATGAGTGACCTTTTCCAAGTTGGCGACATAACGATTAAAGCCGAAGACATACCGGCTTTATTAAAGCGGTATCAGTTAGATCTGCAATTTTGTCGGGGTGTCGTCCTAGATCAAGGAATCGCCGAGGCGAATATCACGGCAAGCGATGAAGAACGCTTAAGAGCGTTTGAAGACTTTGCGGTGCAGCAAAAGCTGACCTCCCCTGAAATCCGGGAGGCGTGGCTCAAAAGCCAAGGCATGACCGAAGAACAGATGCAGGAGTCTGTGGTGCGACAGATATTGATAGAAAAATTCAAGACAACAACCTGGGGGCCAAAAGTTCAAAGTTATTTTATGACCCGCAAAAGCGACTTGGATAAAGTCGTTTACTCCTTAATTCGCACACAGGATGCGGGTCTGGCCCAAGAAATCTACTTTCGGATTTCTGAAGGGGAACAAAGCTTTGCAGATGCGGCTGCCGAATACTCAAAAGGCCCAGAAAGCCGAACGGGGGGATTACTGGGACCTGTTGCGGTCTCTCAACCCCATCCCCTGATTGGTAAACTGTTATCGATTAGTCAACCGGGGCAACTCTGGCCGCCTCGACAATTGGATGTATGGTTTGTGATTATTCGATTGGAAAAATTTATTCCAGCCCAACTGGATGACAATATGCGTCGGCAATTAATCGACGAAATGTTTGAAGTTTGGTGGCGAGAACAGGTGCAAAAAGTCGGGTCATTGCAGTCTATCGCGGGTTAGGCGCTTCGGAACGTTTCATCATGACATCAACGATCAATCTCTCTCAAATTTCAGAATTTTTAGGGAAAACGGCCCCATTTAATCGCCTCGGCGATCGGGCCTTGGAAAATCTGGCCACCCATTGTGAATTGTTGCGGTATCGGACGGGTCAACCGATTTTTGAGTTGGGCAAAATGCCGACTCAAGTGGCGGTGATTTACGAGGGCCAGGTGCGGGAATTGGCCAATGACCAACGCAGCCAAAGCATGGTCAGTTTGCGGTTAGCCGGTCCGGGAGAAATTCTCGGGTGGGGTAGCTTGGTGCGAGGGGTGGCCGTAGATAGTGCGATCGCCTCCCGGGAAGTGATTTGTGTCTGCATCCGCGCCAGTACGTTCTTAGAACAGGTGAAATCGGAACAGGTCTTCCGAGAAGCCTTTGAACAACAGGCTGCCTTGAATGAGGTGTTTGAGCTGCTCTCCGGGGAACTACAGCGCCGAGCCGATGCGACCACTAATGCCAAAGACTTGACCCTGCAATTCCAACCCCAGGCGGTGGTCATCAACATCCCCAAAGGGAAAGCCAATCTTACCGAACTCGATCGCGATCGCCTCTGGTTCCTCAGTACCGGAACCATCGGTGAATTTGAAAAAGGCAGCCGCCTGATGGTGGATGCCAACACCATTGGCAAACTCCCTTGTCCCGATGGGGCTAGAGTCGTGGGCTTACCCCTGTTTGATGTGGCGGGAACTCCGGTGACTCCCCAGGACAATGGGGGTGCGATCGCCGATTCACATAGCGCGATCGCCCCGACGCCAACCGTCATCCCCACGGGGAGGGACCCCATTCCCTACGCCCCCGATCGGCCCCCGGAGATTGAAGCCGAAGAGAGCACCCCCCGAGGCAAAGTTAAATATCCCTTCATCCGGGGAAAAGGCCCCATTCAAGGGTCTTTGGCCTGTTTTCAAATGTTGGGGAAACAATACCAAATTCGGGTGCGCCGTGACGTCGTGCAGCGCGTCTTGGAAAATCAATATAACTCCCACGGCAAACTGACCCTGCAATCCTGTGGGTCCGTCGCCGCCATGATGGGATTTAACGGACAGTTAGTCACCGTCCCGGTGGAAGTCATCTCCCGACTCAAAGCACCGGCAATGATTCGCTGGGAGAATAGCTTTGCCCTCTTATTCAGCGTCAGCGATCGCGAAGTCGTTGCCGCCATCCCCTCCAAAGGCATCATTCGCCGCAAACCCCAAAAATTCCTCCAGGAGTGGCAACTCTCCACCCCGGCAGAAGAAGGCAAAGAAGGCACCGAACAGATCCTCCTCCTCGTCCCTCCCGCCGAAGACAAACAAGACACCTTTAACTTCTGGTGGTTCCTCCCCGAACTCGGCAAATATAAAAGTGTCTTAGTCCAAGTCTTCCTCGCCTCCTTCTTCGTTCAACTCTTTGGGTTAGCCAACCCCTTAATCACCCAGGTGATTATCGATAAAGTCATCGGTCAAAGAAGCCTAGATACCCTGAATATCCTCGGCTTATTGATGGTTTTAGTCGCCGTGTTTGAAGGGGCGCTCACCTGGTTACGGACCTATTTATTCGTAGACACCACCAACCGGATTGACTTGAGTCTCGGGTCCCAGGTCATCGACCACCTGCTGCGACTCCCCCTCGGCTACTTCGATCAACGGCGCGTCGGTGAACTCGCCGGACGGGTGAGCGAACTGGAAAAAATTCGCCAATTCCTGACCGGGACCGCCCTCACCGTCGTTCTTGATGCCTTATTTTCGGTGATTTATATCGCCGTCATGCTCTCCTACAGCCTCCTGATGACCGCCGTCGCCCTGGCCGTCGTCCCCCTGATGGCCCTGTTAATCGCCGGGGTGTCGCCCATTGTCCAACGGCTGTTACGCAAACGGGCCGAGCGTTACGCCGATACCCAGTCCTATCTCGTCGAGGTCCTCTCCGGGATTCAAACCGTCAAGGCCCAGAACATCGAACTCACCTCCCGGTGGAGTTGGTACGATCGCTATGCTCGCTATATCAGCGCTGGATTTAAAACCGTCGTCACCTCCACCACCGCCAGTTCCATCAGTACCTTACTCAATAAAGGCTCTGGACTCGCCCTCCTGTGGGTCGGTGCTCATTTAGTTCTGAGTGACCCTCCCCAAATGTCCTTGGGTCAGTTGATCGCCTTCCGGATTATCGCCTCCAATGTCACCGGGTCCCTGCTGCGCTTCGTGCAAGTCTGGCAAACCTTCCAAGAAACCGCCATGTCTGTGGAACGTCTGCGGGATATTTTAGAAGCGCATCCCGAGGCGGATGAAAAGGACCGTAGCAATATCCCCATGCCTGCGGTAGAGGGGGCAGTCCGATTTGAAAACGTTTCCTTCCACTTTCCCCAGAGTAAATCTCTGCAATTGGCGAACATCAATCTGGAGTTTCAACCGGGTCAGTTTGTCGGCATTGTCGGACAGAGTGGTTCTGGTAAGAGTACCTTGATGAAGCTGTTGCAGCGGCTTTATGAACCCACAGGCGGTCGGATTTTACTCGATGGCTATGATGTAGCTAAGGTGGAACTGTATTCCCTGCGGAGCCAAATTGGTGTAGTCCTCCAGGATACCCTCCTGTTTAATGGGACAGTTCAGGATAATATCGCCTTGACCAATCCCGATGCCACCACCGATGACATCATTAAAGCCGCCAAAATTGGTGTCGCTCACGAGTTTATTATGACCCTGCCCAATGGATATAACTCCATTGTGGGAGAACGGGGTTCCTCCTTATCCGGGGGTCAGCGCCAACGGATTGCGATCGCCCGGACGGTCCTCCAAAATCCCCATCTGCTAATTTTGGACGAAGCCACCAGCGCCCTAGACTACAATTCCGAGCGCCTCGTTTGCGAAAACCTCGCCGAAGCCTTTAAGGGTCGCACGGTCTTTTTCATCACCCACCGTCTGACTACCGTCAAAAAAGCCGATGTCATCCTCATGATGGACCAAGGCGCAGTGGTGGAACAAGGCACTCACGATGAATTAATGGCTCTCAAAGGTCTCTACTACTGTCTATATCAACAACAGGAATCGCAAGTCTAGGAATGAAATGGGCAGAATGAGAGATGAGGGCCAAATCCCCCAACTCTCCCCCATCTCCCAATTCTCCCCCATCTCCCAACTCTCCCAACTCTCCCCCATCTCCCCATCAACCATCAACCATCAACCATCAACCATCAACCAATGACAAATGACAAATGACAAATGACCAATGACAAATGACCAATGACAAATGACCAATGACCCCCCTTCCTTCATCAAACCTAGCTCCTAAAACCCATGAAATCAGCAGTTTTCGACCAACCCGTTATCTTAGAACGCCCCCCGATTTGGTCTAGTGTCTTCATCTGGTTAATTATGGGGATGACCGCTTCGGGCGTCGCCTGGGCTGCTTGGGCGCAAATCGATCAATCCGTTGCCACTACGGGTAAATTAGAACCCCAGGGAGCGGTAGTTGAAGTGAAACCCCCAACCAATGGTGTGGTGCGGGAAATTCACGTTCAAGGCGGCGAGTTGGTACAAAAAGGCCAACTCTTGGTTACCTTGGACCCCACCAGTCCTGAAGCTGATGTGGAGTCTCTCAAGCAACAACGAGACGCCCTGATGCGAGAAAACCAGTTTTTTACAGCAGCACTCAGTGGCAATACCGTGGGAGAATCGGGTTCAGAACTAGAAAATCTGACCAAACTCCGAGCAAATTTAATTTCTGAAACACAATTTTTACAGGCACAACTCAATGGGGCCGCTGTCGCCAGCAATGGAGGCGACTTCGACCTCAACCAGCAGCAATTGCTGATCGCCTCTCGAAACGAATCTCAGTCTCGGGAACAAGCGGTGGAATTACGGGTAGATGAGTTGGAAAAACAACTCAACCAGGTGAACAACCAAATTCCCACTGCTCAAGGTCAAATTGCCATCTCCCAGGGACAATTAGAAACCGCGCGCCGACAATTAGAAAGCGCCCAGCGGCAATTGCCCAACGTGATCGACCAATTGGAGAACGCTAGAAGACAATTTGTGGCATCGCAACAACGGTTGGAAAATGCCAAACAAGACCTCCCGAAGGCTCGGGAACGGTTGGAAAATGCCCGTCGCCAATTACCCAGGGCCCTGGAACAACTCGAAACTGCCCGTCGCCAAATCCCCACCGCGCGGGCGCAACTGGAAACGGCAAAACAGGGCCTCTCGGTGAATCAAAGCATTATGGGCCGGATTCAACCCGTGGTTGCAGAAGGGGCCTTGTCTGAACTGCAAGAAGAGCGCCAGGAACAAGAAATTTTGCGCTCTCAAGCGGAAGTGTCTAATCGGGAAGCGGAATTGTTGAGTCGCCAGCAACAACTTGCCGCCCAGGAAGCTCAAATTCTGACCCAGCAAAATGAAATTTCCTCTCGGGAAGCCGAGGTGCTGCGAAGTGAAGATGAGATTGCCCGACGGCAAGAGGAACTTTTGCGTTTTCGGAGTGAAATTTCGGCTCGGGAATCAGAAATTTTACGGGCTGAAAATGAGATTGCGGCACGGGAAGGCGAAATTTTGCGTATGCAAAATGAAGTGCTTTCTCGTTCTGCCGAAGTCGATCGCCTCTTGAGTGAACAAGAACGGCTGAATGTGGCGATGGCGCGATCGCGTCAAGAGGTTAAAAATACCCGCGCCATTTCCCAGCGCGATGTGTTAGCCCGCATTGCCGACAATCAAAAACGAATTGCGGATATCAATGGACAACTCAGCCGCTTAAAACTGGAAAATGACAAGCGCATTTCCCAAATTGACGGCCAGTTAGCCAAGGCCAATTTGGAACTCCAGTATCAAGAACTCAAGGCTCCGGTGGATGGGTATGTGTTTGATTTGAAACCCAATTCTCCCGGATATGTCACCCTGGCCCAATCCCCGGAACCGATCTTAAAAATTGTTCCGAATAACGAACTCGAAGCCTCGGTTTTCATCCAAAACCAAGATATTGCAATGGTGTTAGATGCCTTGCGTAAGAGTCGAGCGGACGGAAAAGAGGGCGTGCCAGTTGAGATTAGTATCGAAGCCTTCCCGGCTACGGAATATGGGACGGTTCGGGGGACTTTAACCTCGATTGGTTCGGATGTGTTGCCTCCCGATGAAACCCGACGCTTTTATGCCTTCCCCGCAACCATTACTTTAGATAGTGACACTTTCTTGTTGAATAATGGACTGCAAGTTGAGCTTCAGTCCGGGATGGCTGTGCAGGGTAATATTAAGATTGGCCGCCGCAGTGTGCTCCAGATTTTCTTGAGCCGGATGACGAATCAGACTCGCAGCATTGAGACGGTGAAGTAATGTCCCATCCAGTGGAGGAAGTGTCAAGTTGAAAGCGATCGGGTTGAGACTTGACACTTCTATTTCCGGTGAATTTAGGATAACTTTTCTTGGGTGCGATCGCGATAAATTTGAGCGACTTTATCCTCGGGATTTTTGCACAAACACCGTTCAAACAGTTCCTGAGCTTCCTCCGGTGAGTTCTGATTGTAGTAATACAAGGCGGTTTCAAAGTCCTGTTTTGTCTCTAGCTTGGACACTTTCAGCTCCGGGGGATCGGCATCGAACACTTCATAGACGGTGACTAATTCTGATTTTCCTTTGATTTTCACTGTCTCGATTTTGCGAATTCCATAGTGACTGGGATTTTTTAACCGGGAAAAAGTGCGATCAGAAATTAACAAGGACACATCATATTGTTTGGTGAGTCCTTCAATCCGAGAGGCTAAGTTGACCGCATCTCCGATCGCCGTCCCATCCATGCGCGTTTTTCCCCCAACAGTTCCTAACATCAAATCCCCAGTATTGATGCCAATGCCAATTTTAATCGGCTGTTCTCCCCTGGCGAGGCGATCGCGATTATATTCCCCGAGACTTCGTATCATGGCAATTCCCGCTTGCACCGCATCATCGGCTTCTCCATTAAATAAAGCCATAATCGCATCGCCAATATATTTATCAATAAACCCATGATTGGCAGCGATCGCCGGTTCCATCCGGGACAAATACTCATTAATAAACTTAAACGTTGCTTCCGGCGTCAACCGTTCACTTAAGCTGGTAAAATCCCGAATATCTGAAAACAAAATTGACATCGACTGATTCACACTGTCGCTCAATTTGACATCAATAATGCTTTCTTTATTCAGTAATTGTAAAAATTCTCGGGGAACAAATCGACTGTAAGCTAGGCTAATATGCGAGAGTCTTAAATGTGTTTTAATCCGGGCCAATAATTCATTTTTTGAAATAGGTTTGGTCAAATAATCATTCGCCCCAGAACCAAATCCTTCAACCAGGACATCAATTTGAGTTTTAGCCGTTAACATCAAAATCGGCACTTCCGTCGCGGGAAACACATTCCGCAATTTTTGACAGACTTCTAACCCCGTCATTTTGGGCATCATCACATCCAGTAATATCAAATCCGGCTTAAACCCGCGCTCAATCACCTCCAAGGCATCCATGCCATTAGAGGCTTGAGTAATTGCATAATTTTGTAGAGACAGATGATTCACCAAAACTTGTAAATTCACCGGCTCATCATCCACAATTAAAATCTTAAATTGTTCCGAATTATCATCCTCATTTAAGAGGGTTAAGGTTGCGATAGACTCCTCCGGTGAAATAGGTGCTTTACCAGAAGTTTCAAAGGCGACTACCTGTCGTTCTTCCTTGATAATGGGTTTGGAAACCCCAGGATAACTCCACGGTTCCCCAGGAGTTGCTTCAACGGGTGCGATCGGCAAGGTAAAGGTAAATCGAGACCCCTCTCCCACCGTGGATTCTACGGTGATTTCCCCTCCATGTAACTCCACAAGCTGCTTCGTAATCGATAACCCCAATCCCGTGCCCCCATATTCCCGTGCCGTAGAACCATCCGCTTGTTCAAACGACTCAAAAATTCGCTCTAACTTGTCCGAAGCAATCCCAATTCCCGTATCCGAAACCGTAATCGCTAAATAGTCAGAATTATCTGGAGTATCCGCAACCGATTCGCGCAACTGTGCCGACACTTCAATGACACCGATGGAGGTAAATTTAATCCCATTGGCAATTAAATTTTGTAAAATTTGCTGCACCCGATTTTCATCGGCTAACACTAACGGCACTTCCGCCGGAATTCCATTGATGAATTGTAAATTCTTATCCCCAATTAAAGGCTGACAGATAGAGAGGGTAATTTCTGCAATTTCTCTCATGCCAATCGGCTTGAGTTGCAGTTCAATGGTTTTATGTTTTAATTTGGAAAAATCAAGCAGGTCATTCACCAGATGGACGAGGCGATATCCACAGTAGACAATCATCCCTAAATTTTTCTGTTGGAGGGAGGTCACCGCGCCTGCGGCCCCATCAATTAGCGACTCAGCTAAACCAATAATGCCATTGAGCGGCGTTCGTAATTCGTGAGAGGTATTGGCGAGAAACTCATCTTTGAGGCGATCGAGGTGTTTTAATTCCAAATTCGCCTGTTTGAGGGCATCTTCGCTATTTCTCAGGGCGGTGGTGGCGCGATTGACGGCATCTTGGAGTCTTGCCGGTGCACTGACTAAAATAAACACTAAACCCCCAGCCAACAGAGCTAATACAGAGCCTCCCGTCCATAACCACCGGGAAAAGGGGGCAGTTAGCGGCCATCCTTGAGCGGGGATGGCCGCTAACTGCCAGGATCCATTGGGCAGAGTCACCGATAACAACACCGGATTTTGCTTAAAAATTTGGGGGTCCCCGAAAAAGACCCCTCCGGCAGCCGCCAATCCATCGTTGCCTCGGATGGCATATTTCAGTTCGGAATCCCTACCCAGCAAACCCGCCTCGGTAAACAGAATATTGCGATCGATAATAATCCCCACCATCCCCCAGTAAGACCCGCTTCCGGGTTCTGCACCGGGAGGGGTCAAAAATATCGGGGTGCGACTAATAAACGCCAGTCCTTCGGGAACCAGGTCCACAGGTCCAGCCAAAACCGTGCTGCGGGTATGAATCGCCCGCAAAATCGCCTCCCGTTCTGAGGGAATACTCATGGGTTCAAACCCGATCGCCGCCTCATTCCCCGCGAGAGGATACATATGACTAACAATGGTATTTTCATACAGGGCAATACTGCGAATCCCCTTTTGCTTGGCGACAATCACCCGCGCTAGGTTATCAAACTGCTCGGGGTCAATGTTGGAATTGAGGGCGCTAATATAAGCGACTAAACCCCGTTCCAAAAACAGCCTCTGGTTTAACCCCTGTTCTAACCGGGCCCGGATGGCGCTGACTTCATTTAAAACATTGGCGCGATGCTGCTGTTTCCAACGCTGTTGTTCAGAATAATCAAGGACTCCCACCCCAGTTAACAGCAATCCCACGGTGATAGATGCGGCGAGATAGGGAAGCAGACGCACTTTCAGGGCCCAATTGACAGATCGGGTTAAAACGGTGTTTGGGAAATATTTATCAAACAATTGCATCACCATAGAGGATAAACGCAAAGGCGTTTAGGGAAACTACCGCGCTATAAGGAACGTACACGATCTGAATTCTTGAGTCCTGGGGATCAAGAATGCGAGTGGCTACCCTGAACCTTAAATTTAATAGCACCCTCCATCCAGGCCCCTCTGTGTCCTTGCACCCGTTGGGGTTGTCACAGTCCCTGGATTGGTCTTCTTAAGCCACTGTACCCCTGAGTTTAACGGACTGGAAAAGGAGTCATAAATTTTAAATCTCTCGGTTTAAAGGTGAGCAATTCTGATAAATTGACTAACGGCTGAGTTTAAACCAGAACACTCCCGGTTGCTATCCCTGACAGTTTTTAATGAACATAATTCCCACTGATATTCCTGATGTCGTAATTATCGAACCGAAAGTTTTCGGCGACGATCGCGGTTTTTTCTTGGAAAGTTATAACCAACGTACCTTTGCGGAAAAAACCGGCATCACCTCCGAGTTTGTTCAAGATAACCACTCGCGATCGCGCCAAAATGTCCTGCGCGGTCTACATTACCAGATTCAACAGCCCCAAGGAAAATTACTCCGCGTTGTCGTCGGTGCCGTGTTTGATGTGGCGGTGGACATTCGCAAAGACTCTCCCACCTTCGGACAGTGGGCCGGTTGTCTCCTCAGTGGCGAAAACCACCGCCAGTTCTGGATTCCGCCCGGATTCGCTCATGGGTTTTTGGTGGTTTCGGACATGGCGGAAGTGCTGTACAAAACCACGGAATATTACGCCCCACACCATGAACGCTGTATTCTGTGGAATGATCCAGATTTGGGCATCGATTGGCCCTTGAATGGATCCACGCCGATTTTATCGGAAAAAGACCAAGCCGGTCTGTCTTTGAAAGATGCGGAAGTGTTTGCATGACCCAGATTTTATTAACCGGGATTAAGGGTCAATTGGGACAGGAATTGTCTCCGATTCTCCAGGCGGTGGGAGAGGTGACGGGGTGCGATCGCCAAACCCTCGATTTAGCCAACCCTGACTCAATCCATCACGTCATGGTAACGGTCAAACCTCAAGTGGTTGTCAATTGTGCTGCCTATACCGCAGTGGACAAAGCGGAAACTGAACCGGAACTGGCAATGGCGATTAATGGCACCGGGGTGGGAATTTTGGCTGATGAGTGCCATCAATTAGGGGCGCGGTTGATTCATGTGTCCACAGATTATGTCTTTGATGGCACTCAGTCTCATCCCTATCGCGAAACCGATCCCACCCATGCGATTGGACAATATGGCGCCTCAAAACTCGCCGGTGAGGAAGCAATTCGCCAGGTGGGGGGGGATGCGATTATCCTTAGAACCGCTTGGGTTTATGGGACTGGGGGTTCCGGTAATTTTGTGAAAACGATGCTGCGCTTGGGGTCCCAACGGGAGGAATTAGGGGTGGTGACGGATCAAGTGGGGAGTCCGACTTGGACTGGGGATTTAGCAGCGGCGATCGCCTCAATGATTCAGTTGTCGATTCCCTCGGGGACTTACCATTACACTAATAGCGGGGTTGCCAGTTGGTATGATTTTGCGATCGCCATCTTTGAAGAAGCCCAGGCCCTGGGTTTTCCCCTGCAAATCCAACGGGTTAAACCAATTTCTACCGAAGAGTATCCTACTCCCGCCCGTCGTCCCGCCTATTCGGTCCTCTCCTCGGCGAAAATCGCCGCAACCTTGGGAACTTATCCCCCCCACTGGCGACAGGGACTCAGACAAATGCTCCGGAATTTTAGCAGTTAATTATTGATATGAAAGCACTGATTTTATCCGGTGGAAAAGGCACTCGACTCCGACCTCTGACCTATTCCGGTGCTAAACAGTTAGTGCCGGTGGCCAATAAGCCGATTCTCTGGTATGGCATTGAAGGCATTGTGGCTGCCGGAATTACGGAGATTGGCATTATTATTAGTCCGGAAACTGGGGAAGAGGTGAAATCCCTGACCGGGAATGGCGATCGCTTCGGTGCCAAAATCACCTATATTTTACAAGAACAACCCGCAGGTTTAGCTCATGCGGTGAAAATCGCTCGGCCATTTTTAGGGGATGCTCCGTTTATTATGTATCTCGGAGATAACCTGATTCAAAGGCCGCTGAATCCGTTTTTGGATAAGTTTAAAGCCGAACAATTGGATGCGTTAATTCTCCTGCGTCCGGTGTCGAATCCCAGCGCTTTTGGGGTGGCAAAAGTGGATGAAACGGGGAAAGTTTTAGCCTTAGTGGAGAAACCTAAAGACCCGCCGTCTAATTTAGCTTTAGTTGGGATTTACTTTTTTTCTCCTCAGATTCACGAGGCGATCGCCAATATCCAACCCTCCGCCCGAGGAGAGTTGGAAATTACTGATGCCATTCAACGTCTCCTCGACTGGAAAACCTCCGTGGAATCCTGTACCCTAGAGGGGTGGTGGTTGGATACGGGGAAAAAAGATGACCTCCTCGAAGCGAATCGGATCATCCTGGATACGCAATTAGAGGCCCAAAATCATGCCGAAGTGGATGAGAAAAGTCAGATTATTGGGCGGGTTCAAATTGGGGCAGGAACGAAAGTGATTAACAGTTCCATTCGCGGTCCTGTAATTATTGGCGAAAATTGTTATCTGGAAAACTGCTTCATTGGTCCTTATAGCAGTATCGCGGATCATGTGAAGTTAATTGAAGCGGATTTAGAACATAGTGTGGTGTTGCACAGTGCTCAAATCATTGGCATTCATCAACGATTGGTGGATAGTGTGATTGGCAGACGCGCACAATTGACCGTCGCCCCCCGACGACCCAAAGCCCTCCGGTTTATGATTGGCGATGATTCTCAAATTGAATTACCTTAATGGGGTGGATGAAGGAAGAAAAATCAACGCCAATTTAGGTTCCGTAGGGTGGGCACTGCCCACCATAATTCAGGTGGGCAGTGCCCACCCTACAAGGGAGCATCTCACTTTGAATCCGGCTCCCCTTCTCCCAAAATGGGAGAAGGGGTTGGGGGATGAGGGAGCCAATATAAACCAAAATTGGGAGAGGTTATCCTTCATCCCCGTTAAGTTGGTCAATCACTCAATGGAATGTCAAACCAGGTGCTTTATTTTGTAACCGTTAATTATTATTCTACCGAGTTAGTTGAGCAATTAATTCAATCCATTGAGGACAATTCCACCCTTGAATATCAGCTAATTATTGTTAACAATTCCCCGGGAGATAGCTCAATTTACCAGTTGGAACGCGAGTCTACGGTGATTTTGGAGTCTGGGGAGAATGTCGGATTCGGCGCGGGGTGCAATCTGGGACTGGATTGGGTGTATCAGCAAGACTCCCAAGGGATTGTCTGGTTAATCAATCCGGATACTCTGCTGGGATCGCCAGGATGGGAAAAAGTCGCGAATTTATTTGCCGCTAATCCCGAAGTGTCTATTTTAGGTACAATTGTTTATGAACCCACCGGGAGCCTGTGGTTTGCCGGTGGGGTATTTATTCCGAGTCAGGGTGCGATTCTGGAAAAAAATCTGTTGAGTCTGGAGGCGGATGCCGATTATGTTCCTTGTGACTGGGTAACGGGTTGCAGTTTATTAATTAATTTAGGACAGTTTTCTGAATGTCCGACTTTTGACCCCGATTACTTTCTCTATTATGAAGATTTTGACTTTTGCCGACGCTATGCCGCCCAAGGACATATTATTGGGGTGACGCCCAAAATCAGCCTAATTCATGCTCCGTCCTCGATTGCAGATACTCAGGTTAAACAGAAGTTCAAACACAGCACCTACAGCTATTTAAGAACAATGGAAAAATACAGCCCAAAACGAGTTTTAATCGGTCGATTGTTCCGCTTAATTGCCCATGCCCTAATTTTGATAGTTTTTAAGCCGGAGATTGCCCGAGGAAAGTTTGCGGGATTGGCTCAATATTGTCAGCGATCGCCTCTAGTCCAAGCCGTACTCTCTCCCCTGAAACCGAGAGGTTCGGATGTTTACTTTGGATAAAATCATCGTGTTTGCTCTTGACCTGTAGTTGGACGTCACGCAAAAAATCCGAGGTGTACGCTCTTGGCTTCCCTGTCCATTAATCTGTCATTTTTGATTCCCAAACCCACGGGGATTACCACTTATGCGAATCAAATTGTCCCTTATCTGAATCCTCTGGATCCGACGTTATTAATCGGGCGGGAATTAGCGCCTTATAATTGTTATTTAGTTCCGGAAGATTTAACCCCAGATTATGGGAAAAAAGGTCATTTGAAGCGGTTGTGGTGGACCCAACAACATCTGCCGAAAATTTATCAAAGCCTGCGATCGCAACTGCTGTTCTCCCCAGTACCGGAAGCCCCCTTGTTTTCAAGCTGTCGGTCTGTGGTGATGGTTCATGATTTTATTCCCCTGCGCTTTCCCAACAAGCGCTCTCCCTTAACCTATTATCATCGCTATTATATTCCCCTGGTGTTACAGCAAGCGACTCATATTGTTTGTAACTCGCTTTCTACTGCCCGGGATATTAGTAATTTTTGTAAAATATCCGTAGATAAAATTACCCCGATTCCCTTGGGATATGATGTGGATAACTTTAAATTTTTAAATTTACCTGTTAGCAATTATTTTCTCTATGTGGGTCGCTGTGACCCCTATAAAAATCTGCATCGATTAATAGCAGCCTTTGCGAATATAGCCCAGGGTTCAGACTATGAATTGTGGTTAGCGGGTTCTTCTGACCCGCGCTATAGTCCCGCCCTTCAAGAACAGGTCAAAGAGTTGGGATTAGGTGACCGAGTGAAATTTCTGGAATATGTCCCCTACGAGAAATTGCCGGTATTGATGAATCAGGCGATCGCCCTGGTGTTTCCTTCTTTGTGGGAGGGATTTGGTTTGCCTGCCTTAGAAGCAATGGCCTGTGGGACCCCGGTGATTACCTCCAATCGCTCTTCTCTGCCGGAAGTGACTGGGGATGCGGGAATCTTAGTCGATCCGTACAATATTCGCGAACTTGCCAGTGCCATGCTGGCAGTGGCCCTGGGTGCCACCACGCGATCGCGTCTCCGGGAACTGGGTTTAGCCCGTGCCAGTCAATTTAGTTGGTCTAAAACCGGAATCTCCACAGGAGAAATTTTAAAAGACTATCTCTAAGAATGATGAACGCTCAAGGATGAAA
>JAABSJ010000191.1 GCA_011390515.1 Oscillatoria sp. | reverse complement strand
AATAACGATTTTTCGTCATTAAATTTATGCCCTCCGGAGGGCGCAAGCATTGCGCCCCTACAAGAAATAACGATTTTTCGTCATTAAATTTATGCCCTCCGGAGGGCGCAAGCATTGCGCCCCTACAAGAAATAACGATTTTTCGTCATTAAATTTCCCACCTTGACAGGGCTACTGCTTAAGCCCTTACTTCGGGACTGGAGGCAGAGCCTCCAAAAGAGCGTGACGCGGCTGAAGCCCCCTCACGAGGAATGACATCTATAAGAGCTGGGACAGCCTCCCTTATGGCATTCCCACTGGAGAGCCATAAGGGAGGAAATGATGCTCTAGGGCCTATATTCTGAATAACAGCACTTTAAAGCTGTTATGGAGGGGAGCTACTTACGATGGACAGGAACATGACAACGACGGCGATCGCAGTTTTTGATATTGATGGGGTGATTCGGGATGTCAGTGGTTCTTACCGCAGGGCGATCGCCGATACGGTGGAACACTTTACCCAAACGGCTTATCGGCCCTCGTCGGCAGACATTGATAGGCTCAAGTCCGAAGGGGTCTGGAATAATGACTGGGATGCCTCGTTTGAGTTAGTTTGTAGGTATTTCGAGAGTCAGGGTCAAAGTCGCGATCGCCTCTCCTTTGGTTACGAGACTCTGGTGGCGTTTTTTCAATCTCGCTATCGGGGTCCAGACCCTAATACCATGACAGGTTACATTTGTCAAGAGCCTTTGTTGGTCAATCCGGCTTATTTGGACAGTTTGACTCAAGCGGGGATTCCCTGGGGGTTTTTTAGTGGAGCCATGAGAGCGGAAGCGGCTTATGTCTTAGAAGGTGCTCTGGGATTAACGGATCCGGTGGTGATTGCGATGGAAGATGCACCGGGGAAGCCGGACCCGACAGGACTTTTTGCCACTTTGAAGGAATTAGAAACTCGATATTCCAGTGCTGAAAATGCCCCGGTGGTGTATGTGGGAGATACGGTTGCGGATTTGTACACGGTTAGCCAAGCTAAAGAACAGCATCCGGACCGTATCTGGATTGGGGTGGGGGTTTTGCCGCCTCATGTGCAAGAGAGTGAAGAGAGACAGAACGCCTATATTGCCAGTTTGGAAAAAGCAGGGGCGGCGATCGTTTTAGGGAATGTTAAGGAGTTGACACCTGGGTTGATTGGGGAGTTGGTGAGGGGTGAAGGATGAAGGAGAAAGGGTGATTTTGAAGAGTGGGAGGGGATAACGACTGAAGTCGTTACTACGAACACCGGAGAACGACTGAAGTCGTTACTACGAACGAAGAGAACGCCTGAAGTCGTTACTACGAACACCGGAGAACGACTGAAGTCGTTACTACGAACACCGGAGAACGACTGAAGTCGTTACTACGAACACCGGAGAACGACTGAAGTCGTTACTACGAACATGGGACCCATCTCCCCCATCAACCAATGACAAATGACCAATGACCAATGACCAATGACCACTCACTCAATTTTAAGAAACTTCTCCAGGGCACTGACCATTGCCGGGGGCCAGCGGCGGGTGTGGGCAACCCAGTCTAAATCTTTGTAGCGGGTGTCTAAACCGACGGCGGAAACCCAATTGCTTTCGGCTTCGCCGCGATTTCCTTGGGTCCAGAGGGCGGCGGTGAGGGCGGCGCGCATATCGGCAAATTTGGGATATTTGCGGAGGATATTTTTCATCGACTTGATCGCGGCTGCTTCTTCCCCAGTTTGATAGAGGGCGAGGGTGTAATTGGCGCGGGCGAAGGCGTAGTCTGGGGCGAGTTCACTGGCTTTTTGATAGTTGGCAACTGCCTCGGTCCAGTTTCCTCGTCCCGCTTCGGCATTGCCTCGATTATTGTAGGCAGCAGGGTCTTCGGGGTCGAGTTCGAGGACGTGATTGTAATCGGCGATCGCATCGTCCCAGCGTTTTAACCCTTCATAGGCAGTGCCGCGATTGAGGTAGGGGTCGGGCGCATCCGGTGCGAGTGCGATCGCCTGATTATAGTCTGCGATCGCCTCTTCGAGTTTATTTAAACTCACCTTGACATTCCCGCGATTACTCCAGGCAGCCGCATTATCCGGCACTTGTTCTAAAAACAGAGTCCAGTATTTTTCGGCCCCCTCTAAATCCCCGGCATTCATCGCAGCAAAGGCTTGAGTTCCCAGTTCTTCCAGTTGTAAAATCGCTTCGGTCCCCAGTCCTCGGGTTTCGACTTCCTCAGATTGGGCATAAGCTGGGCTCAGGGTGCCGATCCAAGTGAATACACAGACTAAACAGAGCAATGCGATTCTGATTACCTGCCGTTGCCAAGGGTTCGCTGTTGTTCTCAATCGTTTCTCCATTGGGTATGTGTAAAAAAAATCGGATTGATATAGCGGTTCCCACAGTTATTCCCGTACATTTTTTGGAGCAATTGTAGGGTGGGCACTGCCCACCGAGAGTAAGGTGGGCAGTGCCCACCCTACAATTGCCTTAGCCCGCGCAGGCGGGCTTCGTCCGTATAGCCCCACCCTTCAGGGTGCGGGTTTTTATTTGGAAATCGGACTAAATCCTCAAAGACAATTGTTCCGGGGGTGGGTTGTAACCGAAATGCCGCCAAGCGGCTGGGGTGGCGGTTCTGCCGCGATGGGTGCGATTCAAATAGCCGATTTGCAATAAATAAGGCTCATAAACCTCCTCAATGGTTTGAGAATCCTCTCCGGCTGCGGCAGCAAGGGTTTCCAATCCCACTGGGCCGCCGTTGAAGTTTTCAATCAACATTTTTAATAAGCGTTGGTCGGTCCAATCCAGACCGATCGGGTCTACGTTAAACAATTCTAAGGCTTGATTGGCGACGGAGGCGTTAATATCTCCGCATTCCTTGACTTGAGCGTAGTCCCGCACCCGTTTAAGCAGGCGATTGGCAATCCGGGGGGTTCCCCTAGAACGACGGGCAATTTCTTCGCATCCATCGGGGGTGATGGGGGTTTGCAGGAGTTCGGCAGTGCGTTGGACGATCGCCGTGAGTTCATCTACCTCATAGAAGCGCAACCGTTGGATCAACCCAAAGCGATCGCGCAAGGGGGAGGAGAGATTACCAATTCGGGTAGTGGCTCCTACCAGGGTAAACCGTTGCAGGGGAATACTCCGAGTTCTTGCACTTTGTCCTTTGCCGATGGTAATATCCACGCGAAAATCTTCCAATGCCGGATAGAGAATTTCTTCACTCATCCGACTGAGGCGGTGAATTTCATCGATGAACAGCACATCCCCAGGTTGCAGATTCACCAGTAACCCGACGATATCTCGGGGGCGTTCTAAAGCAGGGGCTGAGGTGATTTTACAGCCCACTTTCATTTCGCTGGATAAAATCAAAGCCATTGTGGTTTTACCCAAACCCGGGGGACCATACAGCAATAAATGATCCAGGGCTTCCGATCGCGATTGGGCCGCTTTGATGGCAATATCCAGGACTTCTTTCAGGTCTTTTTGTCCGATATAATCAGCCAATCGGTGGGGGCGAATGCTTTCTTCCTGCTGAATGTTGGTTTGTTCTTCCGGGGTGGCTTGAGGTTCGAGGATTCCTGGGTTTGAAGGATTGTAGGTTGCACCTTTTTCAGCAGTTTTGCGCTCTTTTTTCGGTGGATCGGTGGGGTTATGGGAAGAGATGATTGCCATGAGTGCCTTTGTTCGTAGACAATAATGCGAATGCGAATGGCACGAAGCGCCATTTTTAGGAAGGATGCTCGGATACCCCTCTCCCTAAATCCCTCTCCCACAAGGGGAGAGGGACTTTGACTCCGGAGCCACCTCTCCCCTTGTGGCAGAGGGACTTCAATCCGGCTCCCCTTCTCCCATTTTGGGAGAAGGGGTTGGGGGATGAGGGTCAAAGGATGCTCGGATACCCCTCACCCTAAATCCCTCTCCCACAAGGGGAGAGGGACTTTGAATCCGGCTCCCCTTCTCCCAAAATGGGAGAAGGGGTTGGGGGATGAGGGCCAAAAGTTGCTCGGATACCCCTGACCCTAAATCCCTCTCCCACAAGGGGAGAGGGACTTTGAATCCGGCTCCCATTTTGGGGAGAGGGACTTCAATCCGGCTCCCCTTCTCCCATTTTGGGAGAAGGGGTTGGGGGATGAGGGTCAATTTAGTAAAGATGATTCAACAGATTTAAACGGGCTATTTTATGACTTATGACTAATTTATCTTCTTTAACCGTACCGGATTCGGTCAGCTTCGCGGAGGCGATCGCCCTAACTGAATCGTTCTTAGAGCAAATGGCGACAGGGGCGCTTTCGGAAGCTCAGATTGCTCAGGTAACGGAAAATCTAGTGCGGACTCAAAATGGGGCGCGGGGGTTTTTCGTGACTTATTTGAGTGATGAGAGTCCGTTGCCCGATCGCCCCTCTCCAGGAATTTTCCAGGGATTAGGGTCTTCTGAGGAGATTGTTTCGGAACTGATGGTGAAAAATTTGGCCATGTCTTCGGCAATGGTAATTGCTCATCGGCGTTCCGGGGATGAAACAACGGCCCAAGGATCCGAACGAGTGCGCGATCGCAGCACGGTGATTATTAAAACCCTAGCTTTGCCGACGATGCAACAGGGGATTGAATCTTTATTAGAAACAATCCGCACAGGAACGGGACGTTACCAGTCATTTTTAGAACGCTGGAAGTACGATGCCGAACAAAAAGCGGCGATCGCCACTGCGTTGCAAGCTGTTTTATAGGAAAAAGCACTACTTTTGATGAAATCAATCGACATTTACCCCACAAGGGGCTATCTGGACCGCGCGGTCATCGTTCAAGATGAATTGGTCCTGCAAGGATGGGTGGCCCCGATTCAAGGCGATCGCCCGGTGGACCAATTTCAAGTCACCTTTGCTCATCAGCCCTTGAGCAATTTAAACTGCACCCTGGGGATGCCTTCTGAGGATGTGAAAAAGGTTTATCCCGAGTTAAAAGGGGCTGACAAGGCTCGGTTTGAGATTCGCGCTACCCTCACCCCTGAACAGCAACAGCAGCAGCAGGATGTGTTGATTACGGCCACTCCCTTGGTGAATGGGGAAGCCGGGACGATGCTGCTGAACCTGATAGAACCCACTCTCCCCCTGCCTCCGGAGGAGTACATCCAATATATTGGCGGGGGTTTTATGAATATTGGATTAGAGTTTTTGGGCTATTTCATCCAACGAGGGGTGTTACGAGGGAGCGATCGCGTCTTGGATGTGGGCTGTGGAATTGGTCGGATGGCCTACACCTTGGCTTATTATCTGAATGATCACGGCAGTTATGAAGGGTTTGATATTCATAAACCCCTGATTGACGTGGCGGCTCAAACTTTTGGCGATCGCTGTCGGAACTTTCGCTTTCAACACGCGGATATCTACAACCCGATGTACAACGCGGAAGGCCCCGTACAAGCGGCAGAGTATCGCTTTCCCTATCCCAATGAGCGGTTTAATTTTGTGTTTTTGACCTCGGTGTTTACCCACATGAGAGCCCCCGAGGTCCGTCAGTACCTGAATGAGATTAACCGGGTGATGAAACCGGGGAGTCGGTGCGTGATGACCTGCTTTTTGCTGAATCCCGAGTCAGAATCTTATATTCGCCGAGGGAAAAGCACCCAGAATATCGTTCATAAATTGGAAGAGTGTTTTACCAGTGACCTGAAGGTCCCGGAACAGGCGATCGGGTTTAAGGAACCCCTGCTGTTAGAGTGGATCTCCAAAAGAGGATTTAGTGTCGTCGGGAAATATTATGGCGGATGGTGTGGACGCCCTGAGCTGACGAGCTATCAGGATATACTGGTTTTGCAAAAAGACTAAGAAAATATGCTTATAACTTTCCTCGTTAGACTATTCTGACTGGGGATTGGTTATCCTAACCTCTAAGCGCGATCGCCATTGGACGGGGGAACCCTCCCATCAGCGCGATCGCCTCTAAGTCTAGTTAATTCCAGGCTCATGGTATCAGATGATCCTCAAATTCGAGCGATCGCCTGAGCGTTGCCACAGCAATTGCCCCCATGTAGCCCCCTATCTATCGTTGTGGGTGAGGATGTGAAAATTGGTCAGAACAATCAAAGGAGCCTTTCGCAAGGCAAACTCCATTTCCCAAAGGTCACTGCTCGATGAACAACTGTTAATCAAGCTCAACCTGCTCAAAACCCTGGTCCAACGCGACTTAGCCGCTCGTTATAAAGGGTCAGTTTTGGGCAATTTGTGGCCGTTGCTCAATCAGCTTTCCCAATTGTTAATTTACACCTACGTCTTCTCGATTATTTTAAAAGTTAGGCTTCCGGCCAATAACTTACCGGAAAATAGCTTTACCTTTGGTCTGTGGTTGTTTGCCGGATTGGTCCCCTGGATTGCCTTTACCAGTGGCTTTATGCAAGCGGCTAATGTCGTTGTGGGACAACCCAATTTAGTCAAAAAAGTGGTTTTCCCCCTGAGTTTACTGCCCTTAGTACCCGTCCTTTCCGCCTTTATTGAAAGTACCTTTGGACTGATGGCACTGATTGTGATGTTGGCGATTTCTTCGGATACCCTCCATCCCACTCTGTTTCTCCTCCCCTTGGTATGGGTGACCCAACTGCTGTTTACTGCCGGATTGGGATATTTAACTTCGGGATTCACCGTGTTTTTGAGAGACATTCCCCAATCCTTAATTGTCCTCGTAAATTTGTGGTTTTATTTGACTCCGATTTGCTATCCAGCAACGGTGATTCCTGAACAATGGCGGGAGTTAGTATTTTGGTTGAATCCAATGGCGGCGATCGCTGAAACCTATCGAGATATCATCCTCGTTGGAGAAATCAACCACCCCGGAGAATGGGCGGTTGCTACTTTGATTTCTTTAGTCATCTTCGGGCTCGGTTTCTGGTCCTACCAGCGCTTACGTCCCGCCTTTGCTGATGTCATCTAAATTAAGAATATAAGGATGAAGGATGAAGGATGAAGGATGGGGGAGATAACGACTGAAGTCGTTACTACAAACTGTTTTTACTAATTTCTCTACCCCATCCTCCCCATCTCTCCCATCTTCCCTATCTCCCCCATCCTCCCTATCTCCCCCATCCCTCTCCTTCCCTCCTCCACAAATTGACAGGCCGTTTCATACACCAGCAAACTCATGGGTGAAATTGCAATTTCGCTAAAAAATGTTTCCAAATGCTTCAAGCGCTATCGGCATCCCGCCGATCGCCTGAAAGAAATTCTCCTCCCCGGCAAAGTCCGATCTGATGAATTCTGGGCTTTACGGGATATCTCCCTAGAACTTCCTAAAGGCAAAACTCTCGGCGTTGTCGGGCGCAATGGGTCCGGAAAAAGTACCCTCCTCCAAACCATTGTCGGGACTCTATCTCCCACCATCGGTGAAGTCGAAGTCAAAGGCAGAATTTCCGCACTGCTAGAACTCGGCAGTGGGTTTAATCCGGAATTTACCGGACGGCAAAATGTCTTTTTTAATGCTCAATTACTCGGTCTATCTCTACAAGAAGTAGAGAATCGATTCGATGAAATTGTCGCCTTTGCGGATATCGGCGACTTCCTGGATCAACCCGTCAAAACCTACTCCAGTGGGATGTTTGTCCGGTTAGCCTTTGCCGTCGCCACCAGCGTTGACCCGGATATTCTGATTGTGGATGAAGCCCTTTCCGTGGGAGATGAAGCATTTCAACGCAAGTGTTTTGCGCGGATTGAAACCATCCAAGAACGAGGCGGGACGATTTTATTTGTCTCCCATGCCGCTGCGATGGTTATTGAGTTATGTGATTCCGCAATTTTCATGCATGATGGGGAATTGCTACTCTATCATACGCCGAAAATTGTGGTGGATAAATATCAAAAACTGATTTATTCTCCCCCCCATAAAGTGGATGCCTTGTGCGACGAAATTCGCAAGTTAAATCAGGACAAAGATGAAGCAGAAGACTCAGAAAAGCTGCCCCTGTTTACCCCTCATTCCAGTGAATTTGCCATTCCCTCCTCGTCGGGTCCGGTAGAACAGGCAGCACGCGCTTATTATGATGAAGACCTGCAACCGAGCAATACCCTGCACTACGAATCGCGAGGGGCGAAAATTATTGACCCCCACATCATGACACCCACGGGGAAAAAAGTGAATAACCTGGTGGGTCGTCACGAATATGTTTACACCTATACGGTGGAATTTTTGGAGTCCGCTTCTCAAATTCGCTGTGGGATGTTGGTGAAAACCATTAGCGGTTTAGACCTCGGTGGGGCGTCTCATTCATTTTCCGAACATTCTCTGCAAACGGTTGAAGCGGGGACGAAAGTTGTTGTAAAATTCCGGTTTAAATGTTTGCTCAATCCGGGAGTCTATTTTTTAAATGCTGGGGTTTCAGGGATTGTCAATGGGGATTTTACCTATTTAGCCCGCTGTATTGATGTGGCAATGTTTCGGGTTCAACAGGAACAAAGTTTATCCGCCACCGGCATTGTCGATTTATTGGTTAAACCCACGGTTACGGTTGAGACAGAGGTCCCGGAACTGGTCAAAGAAATTGAATTGATTTAATTTGATTTAATAGAGTTCTTGCATAAATCTCTTAAGCCCCCCTTTTTAAGGGGGGTTTGGGGGGATCAATCCGGATTTTTGCAAGAAGTCTAAGTTTGACTGGTGACTGAATGAACCTAAAATTTCCACCCACCTCCCCTCATTAACCCGGATTCAGGGGGGAGGATGGGACTGTGGAGATGTCCTTTAATTGATACGGATACTAAGAAATCATGTCGTTGCCCCTGATTGTCACCGGAATGCACCGTTCGGGAACTTCTCTGATCGCTTCGTTGATGAAAGTCATCGGGGTGGAACTGGGCGATCGCCTCTATCAAGCAGACTGTTTTAATGTGAAGGGATATTTTGAGGACCTGGATTTTCTGGAGTTTCAGCGATCGCTTCTCCAGGAAAGTTGTCCCCCTGGGGCTCCCGGTTGGCCGGATTGGGGTTGGACGGAACAAGAATCTCTCAACGTTGACCATTTTCAAACAGGTTTGGCAACGGCACAAGGGTTAATTGACTCACGAAATACTCAGGGAGGACTTTGGGGATGGAAGGACCCCCGGACCTCCCTGATGCTGGATTTTTGGCAGGAGTTACTCCCTGACGCCCGTTATTTATTCGTATATCGTCTCCCCTGGGATGTGGTGGATTCCATTCTGCGTCTGAATAGTGGGATTTTTTCCCAACGTCCCGACTATGCCATCCGCAGTTGGGCCTATTATAATCGCCATATTTTGGACTTCTATCGCCGCTATCCCGATCGCTGTCTGTTGGTGAATATTAATGCGCTTTTAGCACAACCCACTAAACTGGTAAAGTTGTTAGAAACTAAGCTAAATCTTCCCGTCAAATCTGGGTTAGATGACTCAGCATTTCATACCATTTATGACCCGAATTTGTTTCAGCAATTACCCCGTGACCGCCCCTTGGTGCGGTTTCTGCAACATCCAGAACTCCCCTATCTTTCGATTTTAGAAGAACTGGATTGGACAGCGGATCTGCCTAGTCATTTTACTCCACAGCCGCAGTCGGAGTCGTTACCCCTAGAAATTTATCCGCTTTGGTTGCATCATGAAGTGGTCCAGGCCAAAATTCAGCTTGAAACTCGGGCAAATTCGGCGGCTGGGGTGGGTGAGATTCAGGCTGAATGCGATCGCCTCCGAGACCAAATTGCTTGGATGGAAACCTCGAAGTTCTGGAAACTCAAGGTAAAATGGTCTGAATTCAGAGGGGCAGTTGCCCGCACTATCAATCTCAAGTCAAGCCAATTATAGGACCGGGGTAATATGTCGGAATCGGCAGCAGTCTATGCAATGTCCAAGATAGCAGTATCGGTGATTATTCCTTGTTACAACCAAGGAGAGTTTGTTTTAGAGGCGATCGCCAGTGTCGAAAGCTGTCAAGACCCGGTTTATGAAATTTTAATTGTTAATGATGGTTCGACCTCCCCAGTCACCCAAAAGGTGCTGACTTATCTCGAAGAAAAGGGCTATCAGGTGATTAACCAATCCAATCAAGGACTGGCTGCTGCCCGCAATACCGGCCTCAAAAAGGCCCAGGGTCGCTACATTTTACCCTTGGATGCTGATAATAAAATTAAACCGGCTTATATCACCGAAGCGGTGGCTATTTTAGATGAACATCCAGAAGTGGGGGTGGTCTATGGCAATGCGGAATTATTTGGAGAAAAAACCGGGATTGTCGAGGTTCCAGACTTTGATATCAATCGCCTGGTGGCGGGAAATTATATTGATGCCTGTGCGGTGTTTAGAAGAACCGTTTGGCAGGATTGTGGGGGGTATGATTCCCAGATTCCCAACAAGTTTGGCTATGAAGATTGGGATTTTTGGTTAGGGGTGGCGGAGAAAGGTTGGCAATTTTACCATGTTTCTGAGGTGATGTATGAGTATCGCTTTCGGGCCAATTCAATGGTAAGTGCTTGTAATATTCCTGAAAATCGACGGGAATTATTTCGCTATATTTGTAGCAAGCATATTGGATTATATGCGACTAATTTTGCTAATATTTTCGCTCAAAAAGAGTGTGAACGGTTAGCAGAACAGGATAAAAACGAGGAAATCGCCACAACTCTGAGCAAAACTGAGGTGAAATTAGAGGTACTGCGATCGCAATTGGAAGCAGCAGAAACCGAGTTGCAAGTCCTCAGAGCCCGAGTACAAGAAACCGAGGCATTGGACTCCGATGCAAAAATAGCCGAGTTGGAGGAGGAACTCCAGGACTTGCAAGGGGAACTGGGGCGATCGCAGGGGGAAAAGCAATCGTTAGCGTCTCAAATCCAGGACTTACAGCAGCAGTTGGCGCAATCTCGGGCTGATTTTGAGGTGGAACAGGAGGAAGCAGTGCGATCGCAGCAACGCCAACAGCAGGAACTCGAACAAACCCGGACCCAGATGCAAGCACAACTAGACGCACTCACCCACCAGTCCCAACAGCAGATCACCCAACTCCAGGCGGAGTGGGAGGGCCAACTTCATGAGCGCGATCGCCTCCACCATCAACTCCAATCCCAGATTTTACAGACTCAGGCCACCCTGGAACAAGCTCAATTGGAAATTACTGCGATGCATACCAGTAAATTCTGGAAATTACGGACCCAATGGTTTAAGCTAAAACAAGCTTTCCGGATGACAAATCCGGTGAAGGGATGATGAATGTTAGTTCAAACCGCAGAGATGGAACATGAATTCATAAAAGTGTTGGTCAATTTTAGCGGGAAATGTTAATCCTTTTCCCTCTCCCACCCGATTTTTGAAAACCCCTGCACCCTGATTTACATCAAGAACGAATGCGAAACCATCCTCTGTCCCGAACCCTCGACAACTTATCCCGCACCCAGCGGTTATCTAAGCGGTTTTATGAAAAAGTAAAAACCCAAGGGGTCCGCTATGCTCTGGCGCGATTATTTCGTAAACTTTATTTTAAATTAGATGATAATCCGCTTCCGGGTCCTGGCGCACCGGAAGTGACTCATCCTTATGCGGATTATCATTTTTGGCTAGGTCAAAATTCATCTCGGGCAGCAGATTTACGGCACAAAACACAAACCTTACAGGTGTTTCAATATCAGCCGCTAATTAGCATTGTGATGCCGGTTTATAATCCCCCTGAACTCTATTTAAGAATGGCACTGGATTCGGTGACTTCTCAGATTTATCCCTACTGGGAACTCTGCATCGCCGATGATGCTTCAACGGCGGATTATGTCCGGACTATTTTAAAAGACTATGCGGAACGAGATGAGCGAATTAAGTTAGTGTTTCGCGAGGAAAATGGTCATATTTCGGCGGCATCTAATTCGGCGATCGCATTGGCAACTGGGGACTATATTGCCCTATTGGACCATGATGATATGCTCAATGCCGATGCCTTATATGAAATGGCTTTATGGCTGAATCTCCATCCCGATGCGGATATGATTTATAGCGATGAAGATAAAGTAGATGACAGCAATATGCTGCGGGACCCGTTCTTTAAACCGGACTGGTGTCCTGATTCTTTTCTCTCGCGGATGTACACCTGCCACTTGGGAT
>JAABSJ010000190.1 GCA_011390515.1 Oscillatoria sp. | reverse complement strand
GATTAGCTCAATCCATACAAAACAACACTTTACCCTTACTTATGGAAGACTTAAAAAATAACATGAAGCGACTTTGCAAAGAAAAAAGAACAAGAAAAACCACTTTATCCCTGATAGACGAGCATATCCCTTACCTGGATAGTTTCTTCGGAGGCAATATCCCTGAAAACTGTTCAACTATAAGGACTTCAGCCTTAGCTTGATGCGTATGGACCGTAGGACTCCTAGGGTTAAACCGACTATGTTCGAGAGTTTCAGGGTAATGGTTCAAGGGTTTGAACTCCCCAAAGTCATGGGAATCTTTTTAAGATTGTAGAAGTCTGAAAAGCCGATTGAATGATTGCGACAACATCTTATTGCAGTAGATACTATGGGCGAACAAGGTGCATCAGAAGAAATTAACCGGATGAATTCTCAAGATAATTCAGGATGTAAGGCTGATATATTAATCGTAGATGATGTACCGAATAATTTAAAACTGTTAGTTAACTTATTGAGAAGAAATAACTATAATGTTAGAGCTGTAACCAATGGTTCTTTAGCCTTACAGTTTGTCGAGATTAAACAGCCAGACCTAATTTTTCTGGACATCATGATGCCAGAAATGGATGGATATGAAGTTTGCCAAAAATTGAAAGATAATCCTCAGACCAAGGATATTCCGATTATCTTCTTAAGTGCGCTCACGGAAGGATTTGATAAAGCCAAAGCCTTTAAATCTGGGGGGATTGACTACATCAGCAAACCCTTCCAAATGGAAGAAATTCTGGCGCGACTAGAAACCCATCTCTCTCAACGGGCGCTCCAAAAGCAACTTCAAGAAAAGACTGAACTCTTAGCGCATCAAAATCTCCAATTCCAAGCAGAAATTAAGGAACGAAAATTATTAGAGGAAAAACTGAGGTCTGCCGAGGAGAAAATGCGGGCAGTTTTTGAGGCAATGACTGATATTATCGCCTTGATTAGCCTAGCTGAAGGGAATATTAGCAATCTGGATATTTTACCCAGTAATTGGATGCGTTTATATCAGCCCGATTCCGACATTGTAGGGCAAACGATTGAACAGTTATTTTCCCCAGATACGGCAGAAAGCTGGTTGAATATTATTGGTCAAGTGTTAGAGACGAGAGAGACGCTGCATTTCGATTACTGTCTCAAGGATCGTGGGCAAGAGATGTGGTTTTCGGCAGCAGTGTCTCCGGTGAGGGAAGATACGGTGATTGTGGTAGCCAGAGATATTAGCGATCGCAAGCAAGCAGAAGAAGCCTTAATAATAGCAGAAGAACGGTATCACAGTATCGTAGAAAATGCCATAGCGGGGATTTTTCAATCCACGGTAGATGGACAGTATTTGAGCGTCAATCCGGCACTGGCGAAGATCTATGGCTATGCTTCTCGGGAAGAATTGCAACAGAGTCTGAAAGATATCAACACCGAACTCTATGTCAATCCCGATCGCCGCCAAGAATTTATAGAGGCAATCGCTGCCAAAAATTCAGTCTCTGGATTTGAATCAATGGTTTATTGTAAAGATAAAACCATTATTTGGATTTCTGAAACAGCCCGGGCGGTGAGAGATTCCAATGGCAATATTCTCTATTATGAAGGCATTGTTTCCGATATTACGGAACGCAAGTTAGCCCAGGAAGCACTCAAATATCAACAAAATCAAACCGAAACGCTTCTGCTGAATATTTTACCCCAACCGATCGCAACTCGGTTGCAAAAAGGAGAAAATCCCATTGCTGACCACTTTGAAGAAGTGAGTGTGATCTTTGCCGATTTAGTTGGATTTACGGAATTTGCAGCGAATAGGCCGCCCAAGAAACTATTAGAATTGTTAAATAAGATTTTTTCGCGGTTTGACAAGTTAGCCCAACACCATAACTTAGAAAAGATTAAAACCATTGGAGATGCCTATATGGTCGTCGGGGGATTACCTGTTCCCTGTGCCAATGCGATCTTTGAAGTAGCTCAAATGGCCCTGGATATGCAAGGGCAATTAGCCCAGTTAAATCAGCATACTGGACAAACCTTTCAACTAAGAATTGGAATTCATATTGGTCCTGCCATTGCCGGAGTCATTGGCATGAGCAAATTTATCTATGACTTATGGGGGGATACGGTTAATACCGCTTCAAGAATGGAATCCAGCGGATTGCCGGGGAAAATTCAGGTGACTGAGGAGGTTTATGAACGGTTAAAAGACCGATTTGAATTTGAACAACGGGGACTGATTTCTATAAAAGGCAAAGGAGAAATGCTCACCTATTGGCTAGTCGGGAAGCTGGGTTAATCCAGGGGTCCACAATCTCCCGGGGAAACCCGGATATTTCTTCCAGGCGGCTGCCTGGATTTTTCTTTTTTTGGGGGGGGTACTCTAGGGCCAAAAATTGTCCAGCCAGTTTATTGTAGAATCCATGCTAAACTTCAAGTCGATTCAGAGGTAAAAACACAAAAGAGAGGGGGTTGGCAGCCAGGAACTTGTCCGGTGACCCCCTAAATCTGACCGAAAGCAAATAAACTAATGGGCGATCGCTTTTGTAACCTTAAAAACTTTCAAATTTAAGCTGATCAATTGTAGGGGAAGAAAAATTGAAGCCGAATCAGACAACTGGAGTAAATTATCGGGGTATCACCGGATCCATTCGCAGGGGGATCTCCGATCGCCACTGGCGCAAATTCGCTAAATTTGTGGGATTGTTTTCGATCTGCTGTCTTCTAGCGATTAGCTGTGGCGATCGCCCTGAGATGAACCAGAGTAGCGACCCCACTCGGATCTCCATTGGCACCACTGCCAAAATTAGAACCATCGACCCTGCCGATGCCTACGAAAATGCAGCAGGAATGTTACTGTACAACCTAGGCGATCGCCTCTACACCTACGAAAGCGGCACCACCACCCTCAAACCTCAACTCGCCACGGCACTCCCCGAAATCAGCCCTGATGGAGTCACCTATACCATTCCTCTGCGTCCCGACGTGGTTTATCATGACGGCACTCCCTTCAATGCCGAAACCATGAAATTTTCCCTGGAACGATTCATGGAAAATGGCGGGGCTCCCTCCTCCTTATTATCCAATATCGTTGAATCGGTACAAGCCACCGGAGAATATGAATTAACCCTTCAGCTCAAACAGCCCTTTGCTGCCTTTCCCGATTTGTTAACCTTCTCCGGGTTAGTCGCCGTCTCTCCCACCGCCTATCAAATTGGAGCAGGTCAATTTAAACCGGATACATTTGTGGGAACCGGACCTTATAAATTGGTCAGCTATGGAACTGATACCATCAAATTAGATGTATTCGAGGATTACTGGGGAGAAAAACCTGTCAATACCGGCATTGATATTCAACAGTTCTCTAGTCCGGCTAACGTTTATAACTCCTTCCGTCGGGGGTCCATAGACCTCACATACGGGACATTAGACCTGGATCAAATTAGCAGTTTACAAAGACAAGCCCCCGCCAAAGGCTGGCAAGAGATTTCTAATCGCAGTAACGGGGTTTATGTCTTAACCCTGAACATGAACGATGAGGCATTAAAAAAACTGGAAGTGCGACAGGCGATCGCCTCTATCATTGACCGTCCCCTCTTGCAACAGCGGATTTTCCAAGGACAAATGGAACCGCTTTATAGCTTAATTCCCACCACCTTAGAACGGTATTATCAGCCCGTCTTTCTCAATAAGTATGGGGATGGGAATTTTGACCAAGCCAAACAACTCCTCGCTCAAGCCGGTTACACCCCTGAGAATCCTTTGCAACTTCAGCTTTGGTATCGGTCCAATCTCCGGACTAATGCCGATGTCGCCACCACTATCGAAGCCTTAGCCGAACAGGAATTAGGGGGAGCGATTCAAATCGAACTGCAAAGTGTTGAATCAGCCACCGCTTACAATAATTTGGATAAAGGAGTGTATTCCATGTTTATCCTCGATTGGACCCCGGACTTTTTCGACCCGGATAACTATATGCATCCGTTCCTTTCCTGTGCCACCGGGTCCGTGGAAACCGGATGTGAAGAAGGTGAAAGCAAATTGTGGGGTTCTTTTTACTATAGCGATCGCGTCAATCAATTAATTGCTCGTCAACGCCAAGAACAAAACCCCGAAACTCGCCTGCAAATTTTTACCGAACTCCAACAGATTTTGGTCGAAGATGTGCCATTTATTCCTCTCTGGCAAGGGAAAGAATATCTCTTTGCTCGTCCGGGAATCCAAGGCGCGACCCTCGAATCGACTCAAGCCGTGCCATTTTGGACCTTGAAAAAATAAAATCCATCACCGGATGCAGGGATGCTGGAATTTCCCTAAACTTCTCATCCCTCCACCCCCTACTCAACCCTCGCATCTCACTTATCACCCATGTCCCGTTCAAAAGCGCTTCAATCCTATATTTTTCTGCGGTTGCTACTAGCACCCTTGATGCTATGGACGATCGCCACCTTGGTCTTTTTGCTGTTGCGTGCCACCCCAGGCGACCCCATTGATGCAATTTTAGGACCCAAAGCCCCAGAAATTGAAAAAATCCGGTTGCGAGAACAACTCGGCTTAGGTGCGCCTTTATGGTTACAATACATCCGTTTCATGGGAGATTTGCTCAGGTTAGACCTCGGCACATCCCTCACCACCCGAGGACAAACGGTGTGGGAAATTGTCGGTCAATATTTCCCTGCCACCTTAGAAATTGCCGTGGTGAGTATGGCTGTTGCCTTAATTGTCGGCATTGGGGTGGGGGTAATTTCCGCCTCTAATCCCAATACGGGATGGGATGTCGGGGGACGAATGTTTGGCATTATCACCTATTCCCTGCCAGCATTTTGGGTGGGGATGATTATGCAGTTAATTTTTAGCGTGCAACTGGGGTGGTTTCCCGTGGGGGCACGTTTTCCGAGTACCCAAACCCCACCCTCGGGACCGACAGGACTGTATCTGATTGATAGTTTGTTAAGTGGAAATATCGGGAATTTTTTCACCACCTTGCACTATTTGGCCCTGCCATCTTTGACCCTGGGAATTCTAATTAGTGGAATTTTCGAGCGGATTGTTCGGGTGAATTTGAAGCAAACGTTACAGGCGGATTATGTAGAAGCGGCTAGAGCCAGAGGGATATCGGAAACTCGAATTGCGATCGCTCATGCCTTAAAAAATGCCATGATTCCGGTGATTACGGTGATGGGATTGACCTTAGCGGCACTTTTAGGGGGAGCAATTTTAACTGAAGTCACCTTTTCTTGGCCCGGATTAGCCAATCGACTCTATGAGGCGATTTCCTTACGGGATTATCCCACGGTTCAGGGAATTGTCGTCTTTTTTGCCGGGATTGTGGTAGTTGCGAGTATTGGGATTGATCTGCTGAATGCTTACATTGATCCGCGCATTCGCTATTAGATAAAAAGCCACTCCAAAAACCGGGTTTCTGCCACAATTTTTGCCAACTTGCCGAAATTGAGGAAAGAAACCGGGTTTCTGAACCTCTTAGCTGTAAATTTCCAAATATGAAATTAGTTAGAACTATTACCCAGTTGTTGTAATAAGCGATCAATGCGACTCACTGCCGAAAAATTTCCCTGTTGCTGGAATAAATCTCGGGCGGTTTGTAAAACGGGAGTCGCTTCCTCATGATGGCCTTGTCCCAATAAAACTATTCCTAAATTGCCGTAAGATTCTGCAAAATTGGGGTTAATTTTAATGGCTTGTTGATAGGCGGATATGGCTTCTGGGATTTTCCCGAGATTGACTAAAATATTGGCCATGTTATAATAAGCTTTGTCATAGTTAGGCTGGAGACGAATTGCTTCTTGATAGGCGGCGATCGCCGCATCGAACTCCTGTTGTTTTGCCAAGGCATCGGCTAAATTATAATGAGCGGTAGGTAATTGGGAATTCGTAGCAATGGCATTTCGGTAGGCGGCGATCGCCTCGGAAATTCGCCCCAGATTCACTAACGCAACTCCCAGATTGATTTGCGCTTCGGTAAAATTAGGATTCAGTCGAATCGCTTGCTGATAAGAAGCGACTGCCCCCTCTAAATTCCCCTCATCCTGAAGTCTTGCGCCTTCGCTGTAATACCGTTCCGCTTCCGGAAATTCCTCCATCCCCTGCGCCACCCAAACTACCCCGGGGATAAGAGAGATCTCGAAATTCTCTCTCAGGGATGGTGCGATCGCTTGCACCTTGGTGGTTATCCCCAAACTCAGCAAGATTGCCACCCCGACTGCTTGCCCGTAATTCGTGTTACTCCACATGGATCATTCTCCACACCCTCGACAGTAGATCAATCTGTTTGCTTTTAAGTGTAGCGAATAAATCCAAGGGTTCTGAAATGCCAGGTTTTGAGGGGATTTACCCCCGGGAATAGGGCGATCGCCTGATCCCTAGGCGAGAATCTCTCTGTATGCCTCTAGGGTTTGCTGGGCGATCGCATCCCAATCGTAATGAGTCGCCGCATACGCTTGACCCTTCTCTCCCCGTTGCTGACACTCCTGGGGATTGGCGACTGCCTCCGATAACAACTGCGCCATTTCCTCTACCGTCCCATTCCCCACCCAACCTGCACCCGCTTCCAACACATCCTCCCAGATATAAACCCCCCGAGAAATACAAACTGCCGTTCCTGCTGCCATTGCCTCCGCCACCGCAATCCCAAAGTTTTCATAATAAGACGGCAGCACAAAAATATCCGATGACTGAAGCAATGATACTTTAAACTCTCCCCGGACAAACCCCGGCAACGTCGTACAATCTGCCAAAGGAGAAGCAGCAATTTGCGCTTTAATTTGTTCCTCATACTCTGGATCTTGCGGATTGCTTCCCGCCAACACAAAATCAAACTCTAACCCTTGGGCAAGTAACTTTTCTAATGCCGGTAACAACACATCCAATCCCTTTTTCGGTTCAATTCGCGACAGAAACAAAACGAGGGTTCGATTGCCTGTTATTCCCAATTTCTCCCGAATCTTTTTCCCTTGTTCCTGCCGTTTCCCCGGGGTCAACTCCCCATCCATTCCCGGTAAACTCACCCCCAAAGGAATAATTAAATCCCGTGTTTTCACCCCAAACCGTTCCGAAATCTTTGCCTCTTCTGCACTCGTAAAATGAATTGCTGCCGCCCCCGCTAAATTCCCCCGTTCCCACAAGGCAGTATAAACCTGCTTCATCGCATTTTTCTTCCGCAAATCTGCCGGATCTAGGGTTCCTAACGGACGCAAAATATAAGGGATTTTCTGCCGTCTTGCCACCGTTGCCGCCCCGGAAATTACCGGAGAAAATAAGGCGTGTAGATGGGCAATATCATACTCATTTCCGTGTATCGATAACCACCGTAATAAATTCACAGAAAATTTATAACGACGAAAGGGAGAACAGGGAAAATAGCGGATTTGATACCCATCTTGTTCTACTGGGGAGTTCAGGGGAACATCCAGAGGCGCTTGTCCCACATCTCCATTAGAATTAGTGGTTAATATCGTCACATCTGCACCTTGTCTTGCCAGGGCTGCCGATAACCCCAACACCATTTGACTCGGCCCTCCATAAACCAGGGAAATAGACGGAATAATTTGCAGGATTTTCATAGATTCAAATAAGAATATACCGTTTTTATTGATGGTTTTGAAGGGAATAGCGAGCCAGATGCTCCCACTCCAAAAGAAGGTAAATCATAACTGGGGGAAAGGCTACAATTAGAACATCTAACCCCTCCTACATCCTCGTTCCTAGGCTCCTAATAGCAAATCCGGTTGTCTCAAGCCGATTTTCTATCTTAGCCCGCGCAGGCGGGCTTCGTCCGTATAGCCCCACCCTTGAGGGTGTGGGCTAAATCTGCTCCAAAATTGTCTGATAAAATTCAAACTGTTGTTGAGCAAGCGCCTGATTGGTATAATTTTCCATTGCCCGTTGATAACCGCGATGACCCAATTCCTCTGTAAATCCAGGGTTGTCCATGAGTTTACCGAGGCAATCTTGCAACGCTTCCGTATTCCCTTCAGGAAACACTAATCCCGCCTCTTGAATCACATTGGGAATTTCCCCGGAATCCGACCCAATTACCGCAACTTGACAAGCCATTGCTTCAATTAAAACATGACCAAATTGTTCTTTCCATCCCGCTGAGGTTAGGGTTTTAAACTTGTCGGTCGTTTCCGAAGGAAGAACCAAAACATCCATTAAGTTAATATAACGCTGTACCTCATCATGGGGAACACTTTCAATCCAAATTAGCCGATTTTCCAGGTTAAATTCTGTGGCTGTTTGCAACAGGGTTTCTTTTAACGGCCCGCGCCCTAATAATAGCAGTTTCCAGGGTTTATCGGCTAAATGGGATAAAGATTGGAGTAAGGTGAGTAATCCTTTTTCTTCCACAAATCGACCGACAAATCCGACGACAAATTCATCGGTTTGAATGGCAAGTTGGGTGCGGAGTTCCGGTTGAGGATGGGGACGAAACAGGGTTTCATCAACGCCGAGTTGAGGCATGATTTTGAGGGGACCGGAATAACCGCGATCGCGCAAAATTTCCGCCCCATCTTGATTGCCGACAATAATGCCATCGGTATGGCGCAAATTATAGGATTCTAAGAGAGAAACCGGGAATTTTAATTGGTAGGGGAGATTCCACCATGTAAAGAAGAGATTTTTGGCTTTTAATCCCAGCAATCGATTGAGGGTGATAAATTCCGAGTAGGCGATCGCCTTCGCACCCTGTTCCACTTGAATAATATCTGGACGCCACTGCCGCAACAGGGAAATCAAATCCGCCCCAAAAGTCAACAGTCCTTGATTGTTCTGGCTAAAATTGGAAATCGGCACCACTCTAAACGAACCTTCTTCTAGGAATTGGGTTTCGATGAGTTGATTTTGAACCCCACCGGGACGCCATCGCCGGGGAACTACCACGGTGACTTCAATACTGGGAGCAAGTTGAGCCAGTTTTCGTAACTTTTCCCGGTTTAAATCAACAATATAAGTATGGCTGGCAACTAGAATTTTCACAGCATCTACAATATCTACAATAAATTGATAGGTCAGGTTTTTTGAGAATTGGCTATAGCAAACCTAAATCATTTATGAGTTCTGTACTCTCCCCTCTCCCGTTCTGGGAGAGGGGTTGGGGGTGAGGGCATTCCACAACTGATATAGGACTGCTATAGTTCATCTTGTTGGCTATAAATTTGTCCATCCTGAAAGCTTGATTGCAGAACGGTCCCAACGGCATTGAAAAATCCTAGGGTATAGAACCAAAACCGCACGAGGGTTTTAATCGGCGAACCACTTTTATTACAAGGGGGATGACCGAGAACATGGCAGTCAAATAAGCGAGCAAAAAAGCGCAGACATTGGGAGAGGGTGAGATTTTTTAATCCCAGGAGAAAATGGTTGTGATAGAAGGTGATTTGGTAGCTAATTGAGCGAGTGCTAATATCATGACAGCCGCCGGTTTCTTCTCCTAAATGAATTAAGTGAGCGTCTGGTTCATACCAGATTTTGTATCCGGTTTGTCGTAAACGCAAGCAAAAATCTGATTCTTCTCGCACGGCGCTGCCTCGGAAGCGTTCGTCAAAGTGTAATCCGTACTTGTCGAAAATTTCGCGACGGAAGGACATATTGCAACCGCGAACGGAGAGGACTTGCTGGGGTTTGACCGTATGCACCAGGTCGATATAATACCAGGCAATTCCCGGGTCCATTGCTTCTGGGGGTAAATCCTCGATGGTTAAACCGCCACCGGAGTCGGCGAGTTTCATGCGATCAAAAACCCGACCGGCGATCGCCCCGATTTCCGGTTGTTCCAGGTAATTGCGAGCATGAGCGTGTAAAAAACCCGGGGGAAGTTGGACATCATCATCGAGAAATAGAATAATTGCACCCTGCGATCGGCGCACGGCATAGTTGCGAGCCCCGGGTAAACTGGCCCAATCCAGGCGCAACCACTGAATGAGATCGGATTCGGCGAGGGATTGCAGATAGGCATCGGTTTCGGGTTCATGGGTGGGGGTTTGATCCACCACCAGGACCTCAAAATCCGGGTAGTCTTGTTGGAGGACATCGGCGAGGGTCTCTCTGAGTACCTTTTCCCGGTTGTAGGTGGGAATAATCACAGAAATCGAGGGCAAAGACATGGAGTTAAGGGTTGAACGTTTAGAGTTTAGGGGAGTTGAAGGCGATCGGCAAGGGAACCGGGCGGTTTAGGGGTCGGGTTTATTTCTTTTTCGGTTTCTTTTTAGAGGACCCTTTCTCACCTAGCAACCCGAGTTCCTCCGCTTCTAGTTTTTCCTGGGCTACTTCTCGATCAAGGTCGGGCAACTTGAACAGCAACCCAGCAAACACCCAGTAATAGACCGCAACTGGGTCTACATCCAGGGGATAATAGTAAGTGTTATAGCTGATAAACAAGATAAACACCCAATAGGATGCGCCATAACCTCGAAGATTTGGATCTTTGACAGAGCGATAGGTTTTAAAGGCAAGATAGGTCAGAGTCGTCACGAAAATCAGAAACCCCATCACTCCCACCGGGCCAATTTCATAGAATAATTTAGGATAGTAGGTTTCGATGAGCTTCGTCTCTCCGAACATCCGAGCGGAGTTGGTGGCTCTGCCTAAACCATTCCCAAAAAATCCATCCTGTCCTTTTGAGGTAAATTCGGCTTGGTGGGCGATAAAATCTGTGGGTGGAGAGGCATTCCATCGGCTGACAAAACTATCGACCCGTTCAGTAACCACATCCGGAAACAGGGCCATCGCCCCAAATCCCAAGATTGAGAGTCCGACGGCGATGGGAATAAATCGTTTCAGATTAGTGATTTGACCCGTGACTACCAGGAGAATAACTGTCATGACGGGGACAATGGCTAACGCAATTCGTTGACCGGAGATCACTGAATTGACAAATACTAAGGCCATTCCGAGGAAACTGATGATCTTCCAGATTAAGGAAGGATCGTTAAAGGCTGAGGCAAAGGTAAAAAAGATATTGGCAATTAGGAACCAAGCCCACTGCCAGGGGGCGACAAAGGTCCCGGGTAAGCGAATCATGTTCACCTCGGGACTAAACACCAGAGAACCTCCTACCAGGCATTTAGCATCGAGGGTGGCTTTAAATAAATCTGCGCCCACATACCCCCTTGTACCCGGACAGCGACCCGAGGAGAGGAGCCAATACTGAACAACACCCAGTCCACAGCAGATCAAGGCCAGAATGACATGGGTGCGGGTCAGCCACAGAAATTCCTTTTTGTTACGGATCAGATAATAACTGCACCCGAGCAAGGGAATATAGCCGAGGAAGACTTTCAGACCCAAAAGTCCCATTGCGAGGGGCTTGCCATCAGGTTTAGGGCCAAACTGCTGAGCACCGTTGACAAACAACAGAGTCATTAGGCAGACCAACAACAGAATGTTCAGCGCTGGACCCAGTTGGGGGGGGATTAAGAAGGGGAGTTTTTTGCGCTTGATCTCCTGGTACAGGGCGATCGCCCCGGGAATATAAAACCCATCTTTAGCCAGTTGGAACAGTGCATTTCCTCCGCCAATCCAGTAGGTAATGGTGCCGGAAAAAGGCATATAGATGAGGAATCCCCACATCGCCAACCGGGGGTATTTGTAGGACAGTAATAAAACCGTAACCCCACCTCCACCGGCGATCGCTAACTTGAAGTCGGCGACAAAAAAAAGTACGATCCCGATCGCCGCACCGAGACCTCCATAGGTCTGAAACGATTGAATCATCGCTTTGCGTTCGCGCTCAACTTTCTTTTGTTGGGCAGCCAGTTCTTTTTTGCTCAGAGAAGGCGCTTGTGCCTCCTGATTGGTTTGGGAATTTTTCTGAGATTTTTGCTTGTTTTTTAACATATTCCGATGGTGAATCTTCCCCAGGAATTAGACCCTCGAACCGGCGGGCCTTTCTACGGACAATCACACAAACCCGACTCATCACTTCTTATTGATAACATCAAATCCACTCAGGTGGCTATATCTAGCTTCCGGGAGTGGCGATCGCCCTCATCACCCGGCAGATCTTAGCGCTTCCCAGCCTCATAAGGTACAATACATCGGAGAACTGACTCATATTAAGTACCTAGCCAAAATTAATTACATAGTTTTTCACAAATTCTTGGAGAATTGTTTCAATGGAGTTGACGAGGGATCCCCAACATGAATAAGCATCTAAATTGAGCCATTCATATTTGATAAACCGCCACAAAA
>JAABSJ010000189.1 GCA_011390515.1 Oscillatoria sp. | reverse complement strand
AAGACACCCTCAGTGTTCCCCCCCGCTAAGAATCCCTAACATATAGCTCAGGGGTAATTTAACTGAGCCTAAATCGGCTATTTTTATGGAGTTATTTCCAGAAAAAATAGCTGAATTATTGTCATCAAATCTTAACATTATGCGTTTTTTTATCCCTGGCTCAATTGTTATCCCTCCAGGGACCCGACCCAATCCGGTTAAAATTAGCTCGCGCAGGCTTTACCTGGCGGGAGATGGATCAAATACCTCCATTAAATGAGTGGCAATCCGTTGGGAAGCACCGGGTTCTCCCATGCGACGCTGACCATTTTCACCGATGAGTTGCAGTAGATCCGGGTCTCGTAAGAGTTGCTGAATGACTTCGGCGACTTTATCTGGGCGTTTGACGAGGGTTACTGACGGTCCCAGGAGGCGACTTTGAGCTTCGGCAAAGGCGGGGGTGAACTGGGGACCTTTTCCGGGGAGGGCGATCGCCGGTTTGCCTAATCCCACAAATTGCTCGGTTGCAGTTCCTGCCATGGCGATCGCCACATCTCCGTAACGCAGGCATTCCACAAATCCTGTCTGAGTCAGCAATAATCGGGCGGTTTTCTGGGTAAAGGTGAGGGCACCGGATGCTTGTAAGGAGGCGATCGCCCGATCAATTTCTAAGGGTCCTGGATTATCCCCAATCCCATCCAGGAGAGAGGAGTGGCGATGCCATCCGTAATTTTCCAACTCCTGGGAAAAATGTTCGATTTTTAATCCTGGGGCGATCGCAGCCAGGATAACCGGATGGCGCTTGTTAAACGTTTCCACCACCGATGCCAGTCCCCAGAGGATTTGCTGCCAATTTGCATAGGCTTCCGGTGCTCTGGATCCAGGTAAGAGAGTGATTACGAGCGATCGCTGGGTTTCCTTCAGTTCCGCATCGGGGTCATAAAAAATTGGGGCTGTAGCATCCACCTCCAAATCATCCATCATCGGATTCCCCAAGTCATAAGCGGGAATCGAAAATTGCTGTAAGGTTGCGGTGGTGAGTGCATCCCGAGGAAAAACGGCCCGACAGCGTTTATTCCGCATCAAAGCACGTTCCCAGGGTAAATAGACCGAACCGGACCAACTTTCCAACCGTTCAAACCAGGTGCGACGGGGTAACACTCCTGCTTCATCCCGGAGATAATATTCAGACTTGGCAGTGCCGATAAAGGCGTAGGGAAGCCCACTCAATCGCGCAAATAGCAAGGGGACAATATCTCCAACCGCTAAAACAGCATCCCCTTGTTTCGCCCACTGTTGGATGGCTTGATATTGTTTCCAGGTTAATCCGAGCAATCCGTGGGAGATATCGCCCAATAACTGCCGTCCATCCATATAGACAAATCCCCCCGATGGCATAGGTTTGACGGGACCGACTATTTCCACCTCCGGCAGTTGCAGGTAGGCACGTCCGTCACCGACGAGGGGGAGTGCGGCTAAGTCTGGAGAATGCGGATGCTGCTGGAGTTGGCGCAATACCCGCAGGGCGATCGCGTCTTCCCCATGACCATTACTCAGACAGAGTATTTTCAAACCTCACTTCCTCCGTTGATTGCTTTCCCAGCCAGCCCTTGGGTCAAATTCACAAATTAATTTGTTAAACCTGTTGTCATCCCCAAAATTTTGATTATAATAGAAGAAGATACACGGGGCCGTACTGGTTTCGATAGTGGAGTGAAAGCTGCTCCGTGATTCAGGCCGAGAGTGAGTTGTCTCTCGTCAATCCCCAACTCAAAAAAAAAGTAAATGCGAACAACATCGTTCCTTTCGCTCGTAAAGCGGCCACTGTTGCTGCCTAAAAACCTCTAGCAGGTTTGAGCGGTCTATAGCTTGACTCCGTTAAAGGCTACAGACAAACCCTCAACGGATGCTCTAGTAAGGTTTCTCTGGTTACTTGCTAGTTAAGACTCAACCTGAGTATCCTGTCATCCGGGATAATGGATGGTCCCCGCCCAGAGGGTTAAATGGGCTACGCCTGTGAATGAGCGGTAAGTTAATAACTGTTGAAGACACGGGTTCGATACCCGTAGGCTCCATGGTTATCAAAAAAATCAACCCATCCGATACAATCATGTAAAGGATGGGTTGATTTTTTATGAACTCTAAAACAGCGATTGTTATCTGTGAAAACCCCCAATGTGGAAAGGAATTTACCAAGCCTTTAGCGGAGTTTAAACGCAGTGAAAAGCTGGGTAGACAGCATTTTTGTTCGCTCAAATGCTATGCCAAGTTTAAAGGAATTACAAATTTTAAAGATAAAATAAATACGAATTATGATGGATTAAAGAAAGGAAGCGAGCAAGATGATTTATCTCCCTTTCGCCATCCTCTTAAAATTATTAGAAAATCGGTTAAGCAGCGCAAGATAGAGGCTTCGGTTACTTTACAAGACCTTAAGCTTATTTGGGACCAACAAGGCGGAATTTGCCCTTATACGGGATGGGATTTGGTGCTGTTTCCTTGCACAACAGACTACCAATCCCGTCCTTTAACAACAAATCGAGCGAGTGTAGACCGGATTGATTCCTCGAAAGGCTACAGTCTGGATAATATTCAATTTGTGGCTGTCATGGCTAATTTTGCTAAAAATCTCTTTACCGAAACCGAGCTTTTAGAGTTTTGTCAGGCCGTTTATCAAAATTATAACAGTCAAGGGAGGAGTATCGAAAACATTCCCGGGGGACCAGATAGGGAATTAGAATTCATCGCTCAATCGAATCCTGTTATGTTTGAGTCTCCAAGGGTCAGTAAGCGAATTGACAGCTATTCTCCGTTTCGGCAGCATTTGAATTTAGCTCGAAAACACGCTCAGATGAAGGGACGGGAGTGCAGTCTGACGTTGGAAGATTTGAAGCAACTGTGGGAAAGGCAGGGGGGACGATGTGTTTATACGGGTTGGGAATTGGAGAATCCTCCGACTACGAATGGGTGGTTGCGGTGCGATCGCCATCCCCGGAGGGCGAGTTTAGACCGAATTGATTCAACCCAGGGATATCGATTGGGAAATGTTCAGTTTGTTTCGGTAATGGCCAATTATGCGAAGCGGGATTTTGAGGAAGAACAATTGTGGAAATTTTGTGCGGCTGTGGTAAAATATCGTCGTCAATCCGAGTCAAAAAAGAGATTGCTGCTTAATTTACGGATTTAAGGACCCTTCCCCTAACCTACTCTTGATAATTTTTCCATAGAAGAAAATTGGGTGGGAATTACCCACCCGATAAAACTCTGCATTGAGCCACCTTGGGAAACATCTACAAAAGTCCTTGTTGGGGTTTGAGCCATTTGTTTAAGGTGGTATGGATGGTTTGGCCAATTTGCTGCTTCAATCGCCAAGCAGCAAAGGCTTTATCATACTCTTCTCCAGTCAGTTGGTAGGTTTTCCATCCTTTCAGGGCAAGGAACAATCCCCACAGAAATAGAATCGGCAAACTCCAGGTCAGGGTGTGAGCCGTCAGGAGATTCAAGACGACCAAAAATGAGTTGGCAATCCCATAACGAACTAGATTATTTTTGAACTTAGTTTGGCGATAAAGGTCAAAACCACGCCGTTCTTTGACTTGACCTTGGTTAACCAGCCATTCTTGTTCGGCATGGGCAATATTTTGCGGTGGAATGCCAAGTTCTTTGGCGATTTCGACCAGTTGAACTCGGGAAAACTCTTCGGATTCGGTTTGGCGGGCGATCGCCAGGTGCAGGATTTCCTGGACGGCTTCTTGGGTGTAAGATTCAGGCATCGTGGTTAATTTCTATAGGAGGAATCGGATCAGAGAATTCTCAAAACTCTTTTTACTGTTATTGTAGCGAATCTCAAGGCGGAACGGGCCTTTTTCTGAGTACGGATGACTCCCATACGGAACTGGGGATCAAGGCGATCTTCAGGGAGTCCTAGAGCATCGGTACCCGATCGGTTAGTACCCAGAGCTTTCACAAAATTTTGGCTAATTAGCAACAAATTAGTGCCAAAAGCCCCGGTCTTTGTGGGGTTGATTGAATCCTTATCCGGAGCTCCTGGGGTTGAACTGCAACGGAAACAGTCCCAAGGGCGATCGCACCCCCCATACGGAAATCCACCCGCGATCGCTGCATAAGCGCCTAGAATAAAACAATCCAATTTGACCTTTTTATTTCCAGTTGGTAATTGCTGACACCCTCTAACCAGGCGGCAGATCCTCCCCGGTTTTTTTGCAAAACTTAAAGAAACTGCCTCAGACTCCTCCCCTCTCATCAGTGATCTTCACTTTAAAAAAACGATTGAAGCTGGCCCTACCCCTTAACAATGCCTGAACCCTCTCACCCTGCCAACCCGTCCATGTCCATCAATCATTCCCTGATGTATTCCGCTGCCTTGGAACGGGCAATTGACCCCAACCCACCCATCGTTTCCCCAGAAACATCCCTCGAAGAAGTCCTCGCCTTGATGAGTCATGTTAGAAGTAGCTGTCCCTTACCTTCCCTCACTGACTCCATTCAAACCAATATCTGGGATTCCGTGAGGGCGAGTTGTGTCCTAGTCCTAGAAGGATCACCCACGGTTTCTGAACAACTGAATGCGATTCGAGACACGGGAAAACTCCCCGATCGCCCCGACCGAATTCTTGCTAGTAAAGTGGGGATTTTCACCGAACGGGATATCGTCAAAATGACCGCTGCTGGAGTGAATTTAAAAACCGTCAAAGTCTCCACTGTCATGACCTTCCCTGTGGTAACCCTCACCGAATCCCAATCCCATGATATTTTCACCATCTTATCTGTTTTTAGACAGCATCAAATTCGCCACCTTCCCCTGATTGATAATCACGGCTATATCTTAGGAATTCTCACCCCAGAAACCATTCGACAAGCTCTCCAACCTGTTCGTCTTTTAACTCAGTTACGAGAAGTTAAAGACATCATGAGTCCGAACGTGATTCAAGCCCCCATGAACGCTTCTGTGCTTGAATTAGCGAAATTAATGGCCGATCGCCGGGTGAGTTGCGTCGTCATTTGTGAAGACTCCCTCCACACAGACACCACCCACCCCCCCGCCAAAATTCCCGTGGGAATTGTCACCGAACGAGATTTAGTCCAATTTCAAGCCTTGCAACTGGACTTAGGGAAAATGCAGGCCAAAGATGTCATGAGTTCCCCTTTATTTTCCCTCAGTCCCCAGGATTCCGTGTGGTTTGCCCATGAAGAAATGCAGCGCCGACGAGTGCGCCGATTGGTGGTTTCCAGTGCTGAAGGATATCTCTTGGGACTGGTTTCTCAAACCAGTTTATTGCAAGCCTTACATCCCACAGAAATGTATGGTGCCATTGAAACCTTACAGGAAGTTGTCGAAAATCGCACTAAAGAATTACAAGAAGCGAACGAGCAATTACAACGGGAAATAGAAGAACGCAAACGGGCAGAAATTGCCCTACAAACCGCCCATGATAATTTACAAAAATTGGTAGAAGAACGCACAGCGGAACTTCGAGCAACCAATGCTAAACTGGAACAAGATATTCGCGATCGCCAGCGAGTAGAGGCTGCTTTGCGCGAGTCAGAAGGCCAGTTGCGACAGCAAGCCTACGAATTAGAAGCCGCCATGCGATCGCTGCAACAAACCCAATTCCAACTCATCCAATCTGAAAAAATGTCCAGTCTAGGACAATTAGTCGCTGGGGTAGCCCATGAAATTAACAACCCTGTTAACTTTATTTATGGGAACCTTTCCCATGCGACCCAGTATATTCAGGACCTCTTAGAACTGATTGATTTGTATCAAACCCATTTCAATCAAAATGTTCCTGAAATCGAAGATAAAATCGAAGATATCGATTTAGACTTTTTAGTGAGTGACCTGCCCAAAATGATTGCTTCCATGCAGATTGGAGCCGATCGCATTCGGTCAATTGTCTTATCCTTACGCAACTTTTCCCGTCTCGATGAAGCCGATCGCAAGCGGGTCGATATTCATGAAGGACTCGATAGTACCCTGTTAATTTTACAACATCGATTCAAAGGCCATCCGGGACGGCGAGAAATTGCCATCATCAAAGAGTATGGAAATTTGCCCAAAGTGGATTGCTATGTTGGTCCACTCAATCAAGTCTTTATGAATATTATCACCAACGCGATCGATGCCCTGGATATGGGACATAGCAACAACGAGCGATCGAATGGCAAAACACTGTCCAAATCTCCCTTATCCTCCATCCCCGCCACCTCCCCCACCATTCGGATTCGCACCCAAGTAGACGAAGGCGATCGCATTACCATCTCCATAGCAGATAATGGTCCAGGCATGACCGAAACCGTCCGTCGTCGCTTATTTGAACCCTTTTTTACCACCAAACCCGTCGGCAGTGCCACCGGATTAGGATTATCCATTAGTTATCAAATAGTCGTCGAAAAACATAAAGGACAATTGCATTGCTATTCCACCCCCGGACATGGCACCGAATTTATGATTGAAATTCCCCCTTTTCAACCCTATTCTGAACCTCCCCTGTTTGATGTCGCCAGCCCGAACCTACCCTACCACGACTCCTAAGTGCTAAGACAGCCACTGCTTAACCCTTCAAATTTCCAGGGAATCGGGGAGTGATGCCAAGACAAGCCATGATATAATAGAGGGTTTTGAACTGTTTTGAACCCCCGCCCACTGAATCAGTTGATGCTCCTCCAACTTAAATCATTTTAATCCCTGAATCAGCAATGATAAGATATAAAACCTATTAAAAAATGCCTGAACCTCACGGTTCAAGGTCGGCATTCAAGCTGGAGTTGGGGAATTGCGGCGACTGCCTCCCCAACCGACGCCTTGCCAGACTATCGTAACCAAAACTGACGCGCCAAAACAGAGGAACATTCGTGCTCGATATCAAGCAAATCCGGGAAAATCCACAAACCATTCAGGAACGCCTAAACCGGCGAGGGGAAGGCTATGATTTACAGCCCATATTAGACCTCGATCGCACCGGGCGAGAATTAGAGACCCAGCGATCGCAACTTCAAGCCCGCAGTAACGAAATCGGCAAGCTGATCGGCCAACAAATGAAATCCGGCAGCAAACCCGATGACCCCGCCATTCAAACCTTAAAAGAAGAAGGCAACCAACTCAAAGCGCAACTCAGCGAACTCGAACCCCGAGAAAGAGAACTCAAAGCCGAACTCGACAACCTCCTCTTAAACCTCCCCAACCTCCCCAGCGAATCCACCCCCTTGGGTAAAAGCGAAACCGAAAACGTCGAAGTGCGGCGCTGGGGTGACGAATACCTCCCCAAACATGACCAAATTCGCCCTCACTGGGAAATTGGCGAACAGATGGGGATTATCGACTTTGAACGGGGGGTAAAAATCGCCCAAAGTCGATTTATCAGCCTAATTGGGGCCGGTGCCGCCCTAGAACGTGCACTCATTAGCTTTATGCTCGATCGCCACATTCGCCACGGTTATGTAGAAGTTATGCCGCCGGTTCTCATTAATAGCACCTCCCTGCGTGGGACCGGCCAATTGCCGAAATTTTCCGAAGAGAGTTTTCAATGTAGTGAGGATGACCTCTGGCTGGCCCCCACCGCCGAAGTGCCGGTAACCAATCTCTATCGCGATGATATTCTCGCACCAGAGAACTTACCGATTTATCACTGTGCCTATACCCCTTGTTTTCGCCGGGAAGCTGGGGCTTATGGCAAAGATACCCGAGGATTGATTCGACTCCATCAATTTAATAAGGTGGAACTGGTCAAAATCGTAGCCCCAGAGACCTCTGAGGATGAACATCAAGCCTTGGTGCAGGATGCCGAAGCGATTCTGCAAGCGTTGCAACTGCCGTATCGGGTGTTGGAACTCTGCACCGGAGACATCGGCTTTGGGGCGCAAAAGTGCTACGACTTAGAGGTGTGGTTACCCTCTTCGGGCAAGTATCGGGAGATTTCTAGTTGTTCTAATTGTGGAGATTTCCAAGCTAGACGCGCCGCGATTCGGTTCAAAGAAGCGGGGAAAAAGGGGACTCAATTTGTCCATACCTTGAATGGATCCGGTTTAGCAGTGGGGCGGACAATGGCAGCGATTTTAGAAAACTATCAGGATCCAGATGGCACGGTTCGGATTCCCGAAGTGCTGCAACCCTATCTCGGGGGGAAAACGGTCCTGTAAGGAGATGGGGGAGATGGGGGAGATAGGGGAGATTGTTTGTAGTAACGACTTCAGTCGTTGCTTTTGTGTCATGGCGTCCGCCATGACACTTATCCTTCGGGGATTAAACACCTGTTTGGGGACTGGTGCGATCGCCGCCCTTGAGGGCGTGACTTGGCAGATGCCAAGTCACGCGGCAACGACTGAAGTCGTTACTACGAACATGAATCTAATTCTCCCCATCTTCCCCATTACTTCTTTGGGGACTGGCGCGATCGCCTCGAAAAGGGCGTTACTTGGCAATCGCCAAGTAACGCGGTAACGACTGAAGTCGTTACTACGAACATGAACCCCATCTCCCCCATCCTCCCCCATCCTCCCCATCCCCAGAAACCGACGTGGCAGCCTAAAATAACAATAAGTCAGGATTTACGCATAATCTCCAGTCGGACTGAGGGACTGCGTAAGTCCGAACAATGAGTGAAGACGGGTTCATTGAGCCAGTCTGTGATAGTAACGGAGTTTAATTGGGGTTTGTAATGTCAGTATTGGCAGCGATCGCGGTTCTGGCGATGCTTATTTTTGTCCACGAACTGGGACACTTCATGGCGGCCCGATTACAGGGCATTCACGTTAATCGTTTCTCAATCGGATTTGGGCCCATTTTATGGAAATACCAAGGCGCAGAAACCGAATATGCCATACGGGGGATTCCCTTGGGAGGTTATGTCGGCTTTCCCGATGATGATCCCGAGAGCGAAATTCCTCCCGATGACCCGAATTTGCTCCGCAATCGCCCGATCCTAGACCGGGCGATCGTGATTAGTGCTGGGGTCATCGCCAACCTGATCTTTGCCTATCTGCTGTTAGTCGGACAGGTGGCAACGGTGGGGGTGCAAGACTTTGACTATCAACCGGGGGTAAAAATTGCCCAAGTGATGTCCGAGGAGACTGCCGCTCATCGGGCGGGGATTCAGGCTGAAGATATTATATTGCAAGCCGATGGAGAGGAATTAGGCGCTTCTGCACAAGCGGTTCGCTCTCTGATGGAGATTATCCAAACCCATCCTGAGCAAGTTCTGGAACTCCAGGTACAGCGGCAGGATGAAACTTTTAGAGTGCCGATTTCTCCGGAACGCGATGAAAGCGGGAAGGGGATTATTGGCGTACAATTGGCTCCTCACGGGACCCTGATTCGTCACCGCGCCGACAGTATTCCGGCAGCGTTTGGGGAGGGTGCGGTTGAGTTTCAACGGATTACGGTGTTGACGGTGCAAGGATTTGGACAGTTAATTCGCAATTTCCGAGAAACTGCGGATCAAGTGTCGGGTCCGGTGGCAATTGTGGCGATCGGGGCGAATATTGCTAAGTCGGATGCGGGAAATCTGTTCCGATTTGCGGCGTTAATTAGCATTAACCTCGCGATTATTAACATTTTGCCGCTTCCGGCCCTCGATGGTGGGCAGTTGGCATTTTTGTTAATTGAAGGTTTGCGCGGTAAACCGTTGCCGACTCATATTCAAGATGGGGTGATGCAAACCGGGTTAATGTTGCTGTTGGGGTTAGGGATTTTCCTGATTGTTCGGGATACGGCCAATTTAGGTTGGGTCCAACAGTTATTTCAATAAAGGTGATGAAGGATGACGCGATCGCAAGGGGAGTCTCTCAATTTAGACAGTCGGCCCTCATCCCCCCCGCCCCTTCTCCCAAAATGGGAGAAGGGGAGCCGGATTCAAAGTCCCTCTCCCATTTTGGGAGAGGGATTTAGGGTGAGGGCTACTTTCATTGGGATGCACCCATTGCAAGCGGTTCATCCTTCATTGGTTCGGAAATTTTTTACTATGAATATTACTCGGAAGTGGGCGGCGACGAAGCAACGGGCGATCGAGATTTTAATTCGGTTGAAGCGATTGTATCCAGAGGCGGATTGTACGCTGAATTATGAGACGCCGGTGCAGTTATTGGTGGCGACGATTTTATCGGCACAATGTACGGATGAGCGGGTGAATCTGGTGACACCGGAGTTGTTTCGACGATTTCCGGATGCACAGGCGATCGCCTGTGCGGATATTGGGGAGTTGGAACAGTTAATTCGTTCCACAGGGTTTTATCGGAATAAGGCGAAAAATATTCAAGGCGCTTGTCGGGCGATCGTGGAAAAACACAATCATCAAGTGCCAAAGCGGATGGAATTGCTGGTGGATTTGCCTGGAGTTGCCCGAAAAACGGCCAATGTTGTCCTAGCAAATGCTTATGGGATTAATCAAGGGGTGACGGTGGATACCCATGTAAAGCGGTTATCCAATCGGTTAGGATTGACGGAAAATAGTGACCCGGTGAAGATAGAACGGGATTTAATTCGCCTACTTCCCCAGGAAGATTGGGAAAATTGGTCGATTCGCTTGATTTATCATGGGAGAGCAGTTTGTACGGCGAGGAATCCTGCTTGCGATCGGTGTGAGTTAGCGGATTTATGTCCAGCAGCCGATCTCAGTCTGCTTCCTAATGTATTGGGATAGTTTTGTCTAGCATTAAGACTCATGGATACCCGATTATTTTGGGTAAATAAACGACTAAAGTCGTTACTACGAACGAAGAAACTCTTTTCTCCTGTTTGTAGTAACGACTTCAGTCGTTTCCTCTGATTTTTGGGGAAATCAAGAAATGACTAAAGTCGTTACTACGAACGAAGAAACTCTTTTCTCCTGTTTGTAGTAACGACTTTAGTCGTTTCCGGATTATTAGTCACCACTTTAACTGATTCCCGATAATTTACAGAAAATACCATCAAACCTCACCTTTGCTCAAGGAGGAGAAATGGTGATTGGGGTCATAAACTGTTCCGTCCGGCATGATTGCGCCGGTTAAATCGGCCCCCCTCAAATCTGCCCCAGTTAAATTGGCGTTCGTTAAATTGGCACCACTTAAATTGGCTTCACAAAGCTTTGATTCAGATAAATTCGCTCCTTGCAAATCTGCTCCTTGCAAATCTGCTCCAGATAAATTAGTGCGAATCAAATTAGCTTTTTTCAAATTGGCTCCCGTAAAGACTACCCCTTTGAGGATGGCATTGGCAAAATTAGAGTTGTATTTGGGGTGTTCAAACTTGTCTGGTGGATTAACTGGAAATCCCCGAAGATCTGAGGTAAAAATTCCTTCAAGTTGAGTTCTGGAAGTTTTCATAAATTTAATCGTTATTAATTTAATTGAAGTCGGTCTTTAACAGTCTCTCAAATCAGATTGGGTAGAGTCAGCACCCTGAGTCCGGTGTGGTTTTCACCCTGGGGTGGACAAAGGGGAGTTTGCGATCGCCTGTTTGTGGGGTGAAGGGTCCCGCTGAATTCGAGAAGTTGTGATCCGCATAGTGGATCTAGCCAGGGGTTCACTCCAGTTGGAACGGATCCTCCGGTGATGGGAATTCCCCCAGGTCTCAACTGGATCCCATCCTGAGCAAGATTCTTGGGTTGGCTCAAGTGGATCCGGAGCAGATGCATCGGTTAAGCGCTGTTCAGGCTGTGGGTAAGGGACCTTGACGACCCGCAACAGCCGCTCAGTTACGGTATGATCTGGGAAGGAGCAACTGGGCTCAGGATACGGAACCTGGACCATCCGTCGGAGTTTCCATGTGGCCCCTACGCCCTTAGCAGACGGGTCCTCGTCACCGATTTTCGGAGAAGGAGCAAGAAATTTGTCAGAAATTTGAAAATTATATGAATTCATCTTGCAACTCTCCACCAATTAGAGTTACAGTAGATATGGGTACATTAGAATAGTGGTTTTGCGGTTTGGGGCACGTTTGTGTCCCAACCTTTTCTTTTGTAGGGGGGCTAGGGGTCAAGGTTAGAGGATCCATAGATTTAACCCAGAAGATTATAGAGGTTTTGCTGTGTTTGGGAGCTTCCGTTGGCAAGGTCCCAGGAACTCAGTTCATTTAAAAGGTTGCATTTCCCTGGCGGTTTGGAAAATATCCAGGGTACACTTGCAATAGGGTCGGTATGAGAACGTCCTGAACGGGGTTTTGAATAGTGGTTGGGACCTTGCCTGGTCCTGAACAGGGTTTTGAATAGTGGTTGGGACCTTGCCTGGTCCTGAACGGGGTTTTGAATAGTGGTTGGGACCTTGCCTGGTCCTGAACAGGGTTTT
>JAABSJ010000188.1 GCA_011390515.1 Oscillatoria sp. | reverse complement strand
ATGTGGGCAGTGCCCACCCTACAATTGCTGTGGGATTGGGTTCTATTTCATTGCGGCGGCTTAAGTGGGCACTGCCCACCGCAACTAATGTGGGCAGTGCCCACCCTACAATTGCTGTGGGATTGGGTTCTATTTCATTGCGGCGGCTTAAGGTTACCCTAGAAATCGTAGGCTCGACATCATTTCCCAGGAAGGGTATAGAACCAATGGATGAAGTGGTAAAAAAGGTGGCCGCTTTGGGACTGCCGGGAATCATTCTGGCGATCGCAATGGCAACGACGGGGTTAACAGGTTCAGCAGCGATCGCCGCTGCCTTAGCGATGTTGGGGGGTCCAGCAGGAGTCCTCGGCGGCATCGGTGTTTTGGGGATTACTGGATTAATTGCTGAATATCTGACCCGGGAAAGTATTGAACAGTTGCTCACCGATGTCTATCGGGTGCGGGCTCGGACCGAACGCACCCAGGTGGTGTTAGGGGAGTTGGAGTGGTTACCGATTTCTGAGGAGTTGAAATCTCGTCTGGAATGGGAAGTTCGACAAGTGGGTAACCAACAGGCGAATTTTGCCACCTCCATTGGACCCGTGACTCAGGAGGCGATCGCCCTTTTAGATCAAGTTAAGGGCATAAATTATGCTTCAGACAGCGACTTGAAAAATTCTCGCCCGATTTTTGTCCTCCGGGATGGGACCGTGGTCCGCATCTGGAAAAATTGGTTAGGAATTGACCATATTTTCCTAGCGGATACCCAAGGGAATATTATTTATGGGGGGTTTGTCAATTGGGTGGATAGTGACTCCCTGAATGAGGCGATCGCCCGGATTCGCACGGAGTTTACTTAAAATCAGAACAGCGGCCAATCTGGAGAGGGACCGTTGATACCAAATCCGGTTGGGGAAATCCAAAAAATAAAATCTCCAAAAAACCCGCACCCTCAAGGGTGGGGCTACACAGACGAAGCCCGCCTGCGCGGGCTAATACAGTCTTTTTAAGTGCTTAACCATCGAATTTGGATGATTTATTTGTTGGAATACCCTTGGTAAAAGTCGATTTCCTGGATGATCCCGCGCAGGCGGGCTTTGTTCGTGTAGCCCCACCCTTTAGGGTGCGGGGCATGGGGACAAAATCTGCGTAAGTCCTGCACTAATTCATAACTTGCCCAGACTCTGAACAGATGCGATAAACTAGCTAAAACTGACGCCAGTGGTGTGTGTTGTGACTCAAAACCGAGTAAACGTCAACAACCGAAAACCCCCGATGCCACCGGGTACCTTGTCGGCACTGAATTATTATGCCTTGCTGGGCCTTTCCACTGGGGCAACGGTGCCGGAAATTCGGCGCGCTTATCGGGAACTGAGTAAACGCTATCATCCCGATACCTCCCCCCTTCCCCAGGAGGAAGCGCGGGAAAAGTTTCAACAGATTAAGGATGCCTACAAGACCCTGAGTAATGACCGAGAACGACATCTCTATGATGTGAAATTGAGACTAGAGCGGGAGGGAATTGGGGGAAATGGGGTTTCATTACCGCCGCACTGGAAACGCACCCCTGACGCTGCTTATGGTCGGTCTACAGGGACGGGTCGGGAGCCATCAGAGCGTCCTTTGTCCAGTGGGGAGTTGTTTGTGCTGTTGATTCTGGGGATCACGTTGATCGGCTGTTTGTTGCTGGCGATCGCGATCGGGTTAACGCGAGAAAATGCGCCCTTACCCTACTTATAAACTTATTTGAGCAAGGCTAAATTTCCTATGACATTACCTACAGCGGATACCCCCCTTTATAACCATGCCCTTCCGGCGATCGAGCAATGGTTAGAGGACCAAGGATGTGAACAAGACCGCACCGAACTGCACTGCTGGCGGGTAGAACGCCCTAGTTGGAATGCAGAACTCGTCCTGGATGTGGATCACGTCAGTGTCCGCTACACCAATGCTGAGGGTGGGGTGCAAGATGTTCAACGCTCCTTCAAATATTCCCTCAGTCGGCAAGATATTGAAGAAGCGATTTTTAGTGGACCCTAGGGGAGTGGGGGAGATGGGTCATGGGTCATGGGTCATGGGTCATGGGTCATGGGTCATTGGTCATTGGTCATTGGTCATTGGTTGATGGTCATTGGTCATTGGTCATTGGTCATTGGTCATTGGTCATTGGTTGATGGGGGAGGGTTAGACTTTGCCAAAACGGCGTTCTCGTTTTTGGTAGGAACGGAGGGCGTAATGGAATTCTTCTCGGTTAAAATCCGGCCAGAGGGTTTCGGTGACATAAAGTTCCGAATAGGCGACTTGCCAGAGGAGAAAATTGCTGAGGCGCATTTCGCCACTGGTGCGGATTAATAAATCTGGGTCCCCGACTTCGCAGGTGTAGAGATGACGTTCAAATAACGCCTCATCGATTTGTTCGGGTTGAATTAAACCTTGCTGAACCTGTTCGGCGATCGCCCGACAAGCTTGGACGATTTCCTGACGACCCCCGTAATTCGTGGCGATGGTAAAGTGAATCCCCTGATTGTTGCGAGTATTTTCCACCGATCGCCCGATTTCTTCTTTGAGCGATTTCGGCAGGGACTCTAAGTTTCCCACAAAGTTAATCCGGACATTTTCCTCCATCATCTCCTGGAGTTCTTGACGCAGGACCCGTTCAAACAGGGTCATCAAAAAATTGACTTCTTCTAGGGGACGCCCCCAATTTTCACTAGAAAACGCATAAACCGTGAGGGCCTGAATGCCCCAATCCCGACAGCAGCGCAGGAGGTCCTTGAGGGTATCGACTCCGCGCCGATGCCCCATAAACCGGGGCATTCCATGAAGCTTCGCCCATCGACCATTTCCATCCATGATCACTGCTACGTGCTTGGGGAGTCTCTCGCGATCGAGGTCAGCAGGCAACTGTTGTAAAGCTGATGGCTTGGTAATCATTTTTTCTCCCGTGAAGCCGATGATGGAAGACGGAGCAAGCGTAGCACGAGTCCGACTGCTTTTGATAGTAACTGACGGCCTAAATTTCGCAAATCTGGAGCAACGGGTTCCCGTTCGACGGTTTGTGAAAATCGGGCTTGTAGTAGTTCCTTGAGTTTACTACTGGTTAACGGTCGATTCAGGGTACCTTTTTCGGCCAAGGAGATCGACCCAGTTTCCTCGGAAACGACGACACAAACGCAGTTTTCGACTCGTTCAGTAATCCCCATTGCGGCGCGATGGCGGGTTCCTAACTGTCTCGAAGCGGTGCGATCGGACAAGGGGAGAATCACCCCGGCTGCCATAATTCGAGAAGCGCGAATTAACAGTGCCCCATCATGCAACAGGGTACTGGTCTGGAAAATGGTCTGCAAGAGTTCTTTAGAGACCTCGGCATTGATTTTGACCCCCGGAACGGAAAAATCCCGTTCGTCGATGGGACCGCTGGTTTCTAAAATCATCAAAGCGCCGGTGCGGTTTTGGGAAAGTTCCTTGACTGCATCGACGATTTCATCAATGACACTATCGGGTTTAGGAATAATCTGGCGGTAGGGTTGAAACAGTTGCCGGATTTCCCCTTTACCCAATTGTTCCAAAAATCGGCGAAACTCCGACTGAAGAATCACCGCCATTGCCACTGCCGAACCGATCACTAAATTATTGAGAACGAAACTCAACAGATTGAGTTCAAGGCGGCTACTGATCGCTGCTGCGACCATCAGAATGATAAACCCGCGAACGATCCACAGGGTGCGGCGCTCCCCAATGATGACGAGCACCATATAGGTCAGGGCCAAAACCAAGAGGATATCCAGGGGAGTTTTAATCCAGTTCGTCCAAATTTGGACCAAGTGAAGCACCAAGGACTGAGTCCAGTTCGGGTCGATCGACAATTGCTCCCACAAATATCCCATCGGATCTCGATTAACCTTGCGCTTCTACATGACGAGATTGATAGGCTGGCGAAGTTGCCAGCCTCTTGCTTTTTCGGGGGTTTTAACCCACAGGTGGTTGATCCCAGGCCGTTGTCCCGCTGCTGGCGATCGCCCCAACACTGGAATCAATGTTTAACCCGGTAACGGGTTAAACTCCAGAAGTTTTAAGGACTCACACCGCCGGTCCTGGTCCGAAATGAATGGCTATTAACTCAGATGAGCCAGTCTTTCAGGTAGGCGATCTTGTCGAATTAAATCTTCGTAAGTTTCCCGGGCCAAGATGATATTCGCAATCCCATCGTTGACTAATACAGCAGCGGGTCTGGGCACCCGATTATAATTCGAGGCCATGCTGTAATTGTAAGCACCTGTGGTCATGACGACTAGAATATCGCCGCTTTCCGTTTTAGGCAGCTCGGCTTGATGAATTACGATGTCCCCTGATTCGCAATGCTTACCAGCTATGGTAACAGTTTCAGTCAGAGGTGCGGACATCCGATTGGCAACAACGGCTCGATAAACGGATTGATAGGTAATCGGACGGGGGTTATCGGACATCCCGCCATCTACGGAGAGATAGGTGCGGATTCCGGGGACCTGTTTTTCTGCGCCTAGGGTGTAGGCGGTGACGCAAGCTGGACCAATGAGCGATCGCCCGGGTTCACAGAGCAATTTCGGTAAAGCCACTTGTTGGGACTCGCAGGCTTCGGTAATGGCTTCGCTGACGCCTTTGACCCATTCTTCAATACTCGGTGGGTCGTCGGCTTCTGTATAGCGAATGCCTAATCCGCCTCCAACATTCAGTTCCGTCACCGGGAGTTGGTAGGCAGCGGCTTGTTTTAACCACTGTACCATCACCCCAGCTAGGTCGCGATGGGGTTGCCGTTCAAAAATTTGGGAGCCAATATGGGCATGGAGTCCAATGCAGTTCAAAACGGGATGCTGTTGGACAAAGGCAAAGACTTCTTCGATTTGCTCGGGATCAAAGCCAAATTTACTGTCGAGGTGTCCGGTGCGGATATATTCATGGGTGTGACACTCGATCCCCGGGGTGAACCGCAACATGATCCGGATGGCAGACTGTCCGGTTTCCTTGGCGATCGCCACTAATTGATGCAAATCTTGCCAGTTGTCGGCAACAACGGTACAGCCACTGGCAACAGCAATCTGTAATTCTTCTTTGGATTTGTTGTTGCCATGCAGATAAATTTTTTCCGAGTTTAAACCGGCTTCTAGGGCCGTGTACAGTTCACCGCCACTGACGACATCGATCCCCAGGTTTTCTTGGCCGACGATCGCGCAAATTGCCAAGCAATTCCAAGCTTTCGATGCATACAAGACCTGAGATTGCCCTGGATAGTACCGAGCAAACAGGTCGCGATATTGTCTGGCCCCTTCTCTGAGGGTGTCTTCGTCCACAATATAAAGGGGCGAACCGAACTGCTTGACCAAGGTGACGACATCACAGCCGCCGATTTCTAGGCGATCGCCTTGATTGACTCGGGCGGTGAGGGGGAGTAGTTCCTGGTTGGGCGATCGCCTCTCGGTGGCGCTACTAGATTGACTTAGATACTGACGGCCTGTTTTTTGAACCGTCGGGGTTTGAATGGATACCATATTTAAGAATTTGTATGAGGTTAAGTCGATCCGCGTAAGTGGCTTCGTTTTCCAGTGTACAATCGTCTCCTGTCCTTTCTCCAATTAACCTAGGCTGTTTTGTGCCTGTTCTATTACTCAACCGACTCACCCCTGACCTGTTAGAGTCTGTCGTGGAACTCGATCAGCGTTCTTTGGGCGGAATGTGGAGCTTCGATGCCTATCAGCGCGAGTTCAACAGTCCTAATAGTGATTTACTGGTGTTATCGATTCCCTCAACACCGGACTCTTCTGATTCCCCAGACTCTACTCCCCTCTCCCCTCTGGTGGGGATCGGTTGCCTCTGGTCCATTCTGGAGGAAGCTCATATCACGGTTCTGGCGATTCATCCCGATTATTGGCATCAGGGTTTTGGTCAGGCTCTGCTCTATGGGTTGCTGACTTGTGCTTCTGTGCGGGGACTGGAATGGGCCACCCTGGAAGTGCGGCGCTCTAATCAATCGGCTTTGTCCCTCTACCAAAAGTTTGGCTTTAGAGAAGTTGGCTTTCGCAAACGGTACTATAAAGACACGGACGAAGATGCCCTGATTTTTTGGCTCTCCGGTTTACATAAACCCGAATTCGCTGACAGTTTAGGGCAGTGGGAAGTCATGGTGCGCGATCGCCTCTCTCAATCCGGTTGGTCTTTATCTGTACATCTTTAGGATGATTATTTTGGGCTAGTTTTTGGTATAATGTTATCAGGTTTTCTGAAACTTTAAAAACAACTTTAAAAAGTTGGGGTTTCATGACGATCGCAATAGCAGACCCCGGGTCTGACTGTTGAATTTTTCATGGACGAGTTAAACAGGCTTCTTTCTTACCTTGTCTAGTAAAACCACCCTAAAATATCTCAGGGGGTATATATATGCCAAAACTACTGTCTACACTACTGACTTTCGCGGGAGTCAGTCTGAGTCTGACCGCGATGGGACCGGCAATGGCGATGAATTCTGAACAGTTCATTGCACAGGGTCCTGAAACAACGTCCGAACCTACCGAGACGATGGCGCAAACCGAGATGGGCGATCGGGCTGATCTGGAACGGGGAATTAGTGATTTTGACTGGGATCTCCCCAATCAAAACCCCCAGACTCAATTCGGCACTCCCCTCCTCCTTCCCATCCGACTCACTTCTCCTTCCCAGGAAAACGACGGTGATGGGTTAGCGGTTCAAATCGATTTCACTCGGTTAGATCGCTTGGAACAGGTCGAGGGCCAACAGTGATTGATTTCAGCTTAAAGGGGAGGGTGGCGACGGCTACCCTCCCCTTTATCATGGGATCATGTCAAATTATCCGGAATTCGCTACTGATATGTCTATAAAAACCCGCACCCTAAAGGGTGGGGCTATACGGACAAAGCCCGCCTGCGCGGGCTAATAGAGAGAACTGATAGTCTATAAAAAATAGCCCTGTCCAGATGATAAATTTAATGACAAAAAATCGTAATGAAATGTAGCCGCGCTTCGAGAAGCGCCTGTCCAAATTATAGATTTAATGACAAAAAATCGTAATGGAATGTAGCCGCGCTTCGAGAAGCGCCTGTCAATATGATAATTTTAATCACCAAAAATCGTAATAAAATGTAGCCGCGCTTCGAGAAGCGCCTGTCAATATGATAACTTTAATCACCAAAAAGATGGAATGTAGCTAATAAAAACCCGCACCCTAAAGGGTGGGGCTACACGGACAAAGCCCGCCTGCGCGGGCTCATAGAGAAAACCAACTTGAGACAACCGAATTTAGTATTAAATCCTCACCCCTTCTTTCAACCTCTGGGAACAGAGTCTGTTTAAATCATCCACTAAAATTCCTAACAGATTCATCGCCTCAACTTCCACCGCCACAAAAGCATTCGTAAAGCATTTAGTCTCGTGACGACGGTCTAAAATCGTTTGACCTCGTGTATAATTTCCAGCATTTTCTACCCTCACCCATCCCCGCCGAAATAACAAGGTTTCCGGATAAAATAAATAAGCAACAGTGACCGCATCATGGACTAAAAATCCATTAATTCCCGCAGTTTCTCGATGGCGCAAACAAGACTCGCTCATAAATTGACCCAATTGGTGAATAAATTGGGCCAATTCTAGGTGAGGATATTTTTGGCCGATCGCCTCCGTCATCTCCACCGTTAAAATCAGCTTCCGCGTCACATCCAACGGCAAAATTACTATATCCTCCCGACTCTCCAAAACCGCTGCTGCCGCCTCGGGATTAAACGCCACATTAAACTCTGCTTGGGAAGTCACATTTCCCGGCACCTCAAACGCACCCGCCATCAACACCAATTCCTTCGCCAACCGCAAAATCCCCGGTCGTTTCTGTTCCGCTGCCGCCAAATTTGTCAGCGGTCCCAACCCAATCACCGTCACCTCACCCGGTGCCGATTCCAAAGTGTCAATTATCATTTCATCCGCATAAGATGCTGCTGCAAATTGCCGAGGAGAATCCGGCAATACATGAGATAAATTGCCCATCCCATCCATCCCATGTACTTCAGAGGCATCCCCAATTGTCCCCCCCTCCCAAATCACACTCCGGCCCACTTTCACCGATTCAAACCCACCTAATGCTAAGACTTTACAAGCACTAGCAAATGTCAATTCAGCGGAAACATTTCCCGCCACAGTCGTCACTCCCACCCATTCAGCAAATCCTTGTTTCACCAAACTTTGTAACCACAGCAATGCAAACGTATCATCTCCCCCGGGGTCTGTATCTACTAGAATTTTTCGGGGGGATAATGCGAAGATTTGACCAGACATAATGCCTCAATTGACGCTTTGTAGGATAATAGACTTCTTACATAAATCTCTAATCTCTTAAGCCCCCCTTCTTAAGGGGGGTTGGGGGGATCAATCCGCATTTTTGCAAGAGGTCTAATTCATTGATTAAGACTTTTGAGGTTTCTTAGCAGACCGATAAAAAGGCTTTTTCACAACAGTTCCGGGATAGGTTTTACCGCGAATTTCCACCTTAATAGATTGACCCGGTTTACTCAGTTCTAAGGGTAAATAAGCCATTGCGATCGCCTTTTCCAAAGTAGGAGACCAACTGCCACTGGTTACCTCTCCCACCGATTTACCTTCAGATATCACCGGATACCCATGACGAGCAATATAACGACCCTGCATTTCGATTCCCACCAAGCGCCGTTTAACCCCCGTTTCCTTCTGGTTTGCTAACACTTCCCTGCCAATAAATTCCCCTTTGCTATCCAGATGCACTAACCAACCCAAACCTGCTTCTAACGGTGTTGTGTTTTCGTCGATATCTTGACCATAAAGTGCCATTGCTGCTTCCAGACGAAGGGTATCCCGACAACCCAAACCACAAGGAGTTACCCCGGCATCCAACAGCGATCGCCACAGAGTCATCCCCGTTTCTGGATTCACCATCACCTCATACCCATCTTCCCCAGTGTATCCCGTGCGGGCCAAAAATCCATTTCCCCCACATACCGACCCTTGTAAATGTCCAAAGGGTTTCACCGAAGACAGATCCAACTCCACAAACTGTTGTAGTTTCTGCACCGCTTCGGGACCTTGAACCGCTAGTAATACCTTTTGTTTGGATAAATCTTGGAATTCCACATCGGACCCTGCCAATTGTGCCAACAACCATGCTTTATCTTGTTCACAAGTGGCAGCATTCACAATCACCTGAGCAAAATACCTTCCGGTTCCATCCTGTCCTTGATCATAAAAAATGATATCATCTAAGATGCCACCCTTGGCATTCAGGAGAACCGTGTACTGACCCTCACCGGGTTGTAACCGAGACAAATCCGAGGGGACTAATCTTTGCATTTGGGTTAGCAAATCTTTACCGGAGAGAGAAAACATCCCCATGTGGGAGATATCAAACATTCCCGCAGCGGTTCGGACTGCTTGATGTTCCGGGTTAATTCCCGAAAACTGCACCGGCATTTCCCATCCAGAGAAGGCAGTCATCCTCGCATTCAAGGCGATCGCCTCCTCATAGAGGGGAGTTTGGGACAAGGGTTGTGCCGTCTCATTTGCTGCTGTGGTTGCCACTAATGTTACCTCCGGTTGGGTGAAATATTTCCTATTTTAAGGGAAATTGGGTCCGGTGGCAGGGGGATAAACAGGGGATGGGGAAACCGGGGAATCCGCTTGCCGATCCGATCCGTTTTGTGCTTATATTTTTTATACTATTAGGAAACTCCAAACAATAAACTCTTCAAAATCTTTTAGAAGAGATCCCCCCAACCCCCCTTAAGAACGCCAATCGGCTTTTCCAATTCTCCCAAAGTTCTAATGCAGAACTTTTTTTAGGGAAATCCCTTATAGGACTTACGCAAATTATCAGAATCCAACCTAAATGTAGAGGCGATTCGCGAATCGCCTCTACATTTAGGGGGTGATGTTAAAGATGGCATAAATTATGTATTACACTATTCTCTAAAGCCCCCCTTCTTAAGGGAGCTTGGGGGGATCAATCCGGTATTTTGCAAGAGTTCTATTCCCCCAATATTAAAAACCTACCCCAATTTTCAATACATTTGTAGCCAATCAATTAAACTCACTTGCCGATGTTTATCCAGTTCTTCAATGCGCTTTTTTTCTTCAGAAATTTGCTCTTGATAGTAACGCGCACGGTCGGGTTCTTTCGTCAAATCAGTCTCCTTCCAAAGTTGTAACGCTTGACGGCAACGCTTATCACAAAGCACTCGTTCAATACAAGCGATCGCCCCTTGAATCATCAGAGGTGGATTAAATAAATCTCGCTGAGACTTTTCATCTAAATGAAACAACTCAGAAACGGGTTTTACATCCTGATTTGTCTGTAAAAAACGCTCTTGCACTTGAGACAATAAATCCCCGGTTGGATTGTGATATTCAACCTGGATAATTTGCTGCCACAAGAACCGATGGTGGGATAGACTAAAATCTAAATCCCGCGCCTCTAGTTCCTGGGCGATCGCCCCGCGATGTTCCGGACAATGCAAATACAGCCGCAATAACACCGCTTCGGCATTTTGTAACAACCCGCGATCGGCAGAAACTGGAACCTGATCCTGTTGCTTCTCCTGCTCACTCTTACTTTCCTTTCGCCGAATTCGATTGAGTTGTTTAATTAAATCTTCGGCGCGTAAAGCAACTAAAGTTCCATTTCCCTGACTGAGAATTTCTGCACAGCGATTGACATAGTACATCCGGGTATCGGTATTCTGAATTTTCGTGAGTAAATTCACCATTTTCTTGGCAATCCGTTGATAAGAATCTGATTGATGTAAATCATTTCCCTGTAACAATTGCTGCATCTGCCAATCTAACCATAAAGGCGCATTATCCATCAGTTGCCGATAGGGTTCCGGACTGCCAGTAGATTTGAGAAAATCATCCGCATCTTTGCCATCGGGAATATTGATAATTCTCAGTTGGACTTGTCCCTTATATGCCAATTCGGCAATTTCGCCGATCGCCCGTTCCGCTGCCGTCGTCCCTGCCGCATCCGCATCAAAATTCAGAATCACTTGTTTGGAGTCGGTATAACGCAATAATTGCTTAACCGCATCCAAACTCAATGCCGTCCCCAGAGAAGCAACAGCATTAGAAATTCCTGCCGCATGAAGGGCGATCGCATCAAAATATCCCTCCACCACCACCGCTTTATCTGCCTTAGCAATGGGTGATTTCGCCTTATCCAAAGCATACAGAGTTTTTCCCTTATCAAATAACGGCGTTTCCGGAGAATTGAGATACTTCGGTTGTTCATCACTGAGGGTTCTCCCCCCAAAAGCAATGGCACGACCCTGGGAATCATGAATCGGAATCATCAGGCGATCGCGAAAGCGATCGTAATACCCTCCCCCAGTATTTCGCGCCTTAATCAACCCTGCCTCTTCCACCAATTGCACCGAAAACTTTTTTTCTTCCACCAAATAACTGTAAAGACTTTCCCATCCTGCTGGTGCATAACCCAATTGAAACTGTTGAATCGTTTCCAGACTCAATTGCCGGTCAAATTTCAAATAATTCAGCGCGTCACTGCCTTGGGGTTGATGTAAAGCGTGCTCGTAAAACCGCACTGCGATCGCCATAATTTCATAGAGTTCCTCTCGTAGAGAAAGCTGCCTCTGAAACTCTTCCCGCTGTTCCGGTTCAATCGTATGCACAGGAACCTGATACCGTCGCGCCAGATCCAACACTACCTCAGAAAACGACTGTTTGCCGATTTCCATCAAAAACGTAATCGCATTTCCCCCCACCTGACATCCAAAACAGTAATACATTTGCTTACTGGGACTCACGGTAAAACTGGGTGACCCTTCATCATGAAAGGGACACAATCCCACCAAATCTTTACCCATTTTTTTGAGCACAACGCGCTCAGAGACGATATCTACGATATCAGCACGTTGCTGGACTTGTTCAATCGTGTCAGGATGGATGCGAGGAACGTTCATTATCACAGAATTACAGATTGATTCTTATAATCATATTAAGTCCTAAATCCCGATTTTATTATAGGGTGATGGGATAAAAACGCTGAGGGTTGAGGAGGAGGTTAAACTCGTGAAAATGATAGGGATTGCGATCGCCGTAATTGTCGGACTGTTCATCGCCGTAGAAGTGGCACTCAGACTGCTCTTTGGGTTTGGCAACCCTCCCCTGTACATCCCCGACGAGAAAATCGGGTATCTGTTGGCACCCAATCAGAAACTGCGGCGCTTTGGCAATCGCTTCGAGATTAACCAATATTCCATGCGGAGTGCTGCGGTGACCCCAAAATCA
>JAABSJ010000187.1 GCA_011390515.1 Oscillatoria sp. | reverse complement strand
CCGGAGGGCGCAAGCATTGCGCCCCTACAGATACTTTCAGTTGAACAGTTGGATGATTTATATTTTGCAATCCCCTTAGATCTTTCACAACCCGATTGGGTCTACTGGGGGTCTATCATCTCCTTGAAAGCTCTTTTGGAATTGGGCGGGTGTAATTGATGAATCCGAAACTAAAGCATCTCCTGATTGGCGAATTTTCTTTCAAGCGATTGGTTAGATCGCTCCTGTTTGTTTATGTTTCTATTGGCATTTATGGCTACTTCTTTTCCGAACGGATGATATTTATCCCCCAACCCTCATCCTATTCTCAACTGCCGGGACTCCTGACGTTAACTTCGGCAAATGAGAAGCAAATTGCAGCCGTTTATTTAGCCAATCCGCAAGCAGACTATACGATTCTCTATAGTCATGGGAATGCGGAAGATTTAGGGGATGTTTTGCCGGTTTTGACGCAATTCCAGAATATCGGGTTTTCCGTGTTGAGTTTTGATTACCAAGGGTATGGAATTTCTGAGGGAAATCCGACAGAACGGAGGGCGGTTCAGGATATGGAGGCGGCCTATTTTTATCTTACCGAAACCCTGAAGATTCCGCCGGAGCGAATTATTGTTTATGGGCGATCGGTGGGTGGGGGACCGGCGTTGGAGTTGGCAGCGCGGTATCCGGTGGGGGGATTGGTGGTGGAAAGTTCATTTACTTCTATTTTTAGAACCGTGACGCGAATTCCGATTTATCCGGTGGATAAGTTTAATAATATTCGCAACATTCAACGGGTGAATAGTCCGGTGTTGGTGATTCATGGGACTGAGGATGAGGTGATTCCCTTTTGGCATGGGGAGGCATTGTTTGTAGCGGCACCGGAACCGAAGCAGGCGCTGTGGGTGGAGGGTGCTGGACATAATGATTTAATCTGGGTGGCAGGCGATCGCCATTCAGGGGCCCTCCTGGGGTTTGTGGGGTTACTGGAGGGGAACGAACCGGCAGAGTGAACCCGAGTTGCTCGCCTAGGGCCGAAAATCCGGTCCCGAGAAACCAAAACCGAGCTATTGGTGGAAGGGCGATCGACTGGTATGATTGTGCTGGCTGAGGGAAATAGCACACTCTTTGCGCGATCGCTCTTTTAGGCTGTCCCGAAACCGGGATAAACTAGGGCGATTCAGTTTGAAAATTAATGATTCATAACAAAACGCTCAAGATGGAATGGCACGGCAGCGATGCTCAGAGTCTGGCAATAATTGACCGGGAAATCGGGGATCACGTCTTCTCCCCGGCGGAGTATGAGATTGTGCGGCGGGTGATTTATGCCACCGCTGATTTTGAATATAAATCCCTGATTCGCTTTTCTGAACAAGCACTCCAGGCGGGTGCGGCAGCGTTGGCGGCACGCTCGACGATTGTGGTGGATGTGCCGATGGTGCAAGTTGGTATTTCCCCCCATATCCAAAATACCTTTGCCAATCCGGTTTACTGTTCGATGGATGCACTCACCCGTCCTCAAAAAGAAAAAACCCGTGCTGCCTGGGGCATCGAAACCCTCGCTAAACGCTATCCTGAAGGCATTTTTATCCTGGGGGAGGCCCAAACTTCCCTGACGACCCTGGTGGAGTTAATCGAGGCGGAGGAAATTCGCCCCGCTTTGGTGATTGGGACTCCTGCCGGGTTTGTCGGGGTGGATGCGGCAAAGGCGAGACTGAATGACTCGATGATTCAAAATATCCGGGTAGATGGACGCAAAGGCAGTGCCGTGGTTGCGGTTGCTATTTTAAATGGATTAGTAGACTTGGCATGGCAAGCGTATGGACAGGAAGGACGGGGAATGATTTGAGGATGAATTAGAGAATTTATCGCCCTAAATTTCTACCTAAATTCTTCTTCTCGACGCCCTCGGCGTTTACGGGGTCTTGGTGCATTTAAGTCTTCCATTTGTTGGCTGATTTCTACAAATAAATCCCGGCGCAAATAGGGATAGTCACTAATCCAAAAGTCGATGCGCGGGAGGTAGATATCGGAGACTTTGGCAATGCGTCCGAGGTCCGGACGGTTGGACAGGACCACCATTTCGGCCATATCTCCCGGGGCGATCGCCTTATGTTCTTTCCGTAAGGGGACCAGCACTCGCGTACTAAATCCGGTTTCGTCACCGACTTCTAAATTCAGTCTTCGTTCGCGATTCTCGACGATCACCAGTTCTCCCCGGGGACTGACGGTTTCTTTCGTCCCCACAACTTCTTCGGTGACAAAGACATCCCAAACTTCTCCTCGCCAAAATCCACTGTATTTATAACGCCGACATTGGTAGTTTTCTCGGGAGGCGGAGGCGATCGGTCCCCATAACCAATAAAGACCGAAGATGATGCCAATAATTAATAAAAACGGTCGCCAGTTGTCCGGAAGTGCATTGGCGGTTAGGGTCAGCAGTCCAATTCCCGCGACGGAAATCAGGACTCGCTTTAAAATTTTGTCAATTTTACCGCCATAATAAGCATATTGAGCGCCGGTGGCGATGCCGGGAATTAGATCTTCAAAGGTTTCACGGGTTAAGGGAATTAGCATTGTTAATAAGGTTCAGAATGGGTTAGTTCATTACAGATAAAGGCCAGAAACTGTCCGAGAACAGGAGGGCAATTCATGGCAGTTTTAGAGGTAATCTGGTGAGCCGGATCCGGATTGAATCAGCTTGAATCCGCTGGGGTGATTAACCCGGGTTCAATTTACCTCCGGTCCCCTCCCCGGTGTCTTGGGGAGGGCTTTTAAGTCTATAGCAGTCCTAAATCAGTCGTGGAAGACCCTCACCCCCAACCCCTCTCCCAGAACGGGAGAGGGGAGAATACAGATGTTACAAATGATTTAGGGTTGCTATATAGCGGTTCCCGGACTGATGAGGTACATTTTGGAGTGGGTTCGCGTAGCGTGTGAGTCAGCACACGCTACGCGAACCCACTCCTCTAAATATCTGTAACTCCTGAGTCCAGGAACCGCTATAAATCTAATTATTCACTTCTAGTAAACCCGGGGGTGGATTGATTTCCATGCGACCGCCTGCCATGTCCACAATCGGGACAATTTCTTTCACAAATGGAATTAAAATATTGGGCTGAGATTTGCGTTTGGCGGGAGTCTCTGGGTTCTCAGAAATATCAGGAGTTTCAACCGATGAAACCGGAGGTTTAATAGCCAAAATATCATGACCGGCGGTGAGGATTTCGACCACCGTCCCGATTTCCTCCCCCGTGCGTTGGTCGATCGCCACTAATCCAATTAAATCCTGAATGTAATACTCATCTTCCTCTAAATGGGGACGATCGCCTTGGGGAACAAACATCAAACAACCCCGCAACGCTTCGGCCTGATTGCGATCGGTCACCCCGGCCAATTGGACGATAAAGATTCCCTTATTTTCAATCAATCGACCGTGAACTAATTCCACAGGTTGAGGAGTGGATTGATTGGGATACTTTAACCATCGCTGTCCCGGTTCCTCAAACCGTTCAGGGAAGTCCGTAGAGGGATAGACGCGAACTTCACCGTTGAGACCTTGCACGCCAATGATTTTACCAATTTCGATCCACTCGTCGGAAGGGCGTGTTTTCGGAGTTGAGGGCTGTTGTTTCATAGTTATCAGGACAAAAAGAGGGAAGGATAGAGAATCCCTGCGGCGATAGCGGGCGATCGCCATCATGACAATCGCCCGCTATTAAGTTCCGCACTTCCAGAATATAGGGCGAAAACTGTGCTAATCACTTAAGGCAGTCGCCCTCATCTGAGGGTTAAGGATTTAAGACAATTTTAATGCAATTGTCCCGCTTATGCTTAAATATTTCATACCCTTGAGGTGCTTCCTCCAAACTCATCTCATGGGTAATCACAAAGGTTGGGTCAATATCCCCATTCTGGATGCGCTCAAGTAACGGTTTGAGGTATTTATGGACATGAGTTTGTCCCGTTTTCACCGTTAATCCTTTAGAAAACAAAGCCCCCAGGGGAAACTTATCCACAAATCCGCCATAGACCCCGGGAATCGAAACTGTACCGCCTTTGCGACAAGCAACGATCGCCTGTCTCAATGCCGTCGGGCGATCGGTTTCCAACCGTAAACTTTGTTTTGCCTTATCATAAAAGGCATCCAATCCGGTCCCATGAGCTTCTAATCCCACCGCATCAATGCAAGAATCCGGTCCAATGCCGCCCGTCATTTCTTTAAGTGCTTCCCCGGCATCGATTTCTTCATAATTAATCGTTTCCGCTTTCCCTTCTCGCGCCATCGCCAACCGTTCCGGAACCCGATCAATAGCAATCACGCGATCGGCACCTAACATAAAGGCACTCCGGATCGCAAATTGTCCCACCGGACCACAACCCCAAATCGCTACCGTATCCCCCGGTTGAATGTCACAATGTTCCGCCGCTTGATAGCCCGTGGGAAAGATATCCGTGAGAAATAACACCTGTTGATCGGTCATTCCTTCCGGTATTTTTAAAGCTGCCGTATCTGCAAAAGGAACTCGCACATATTGCGCTTGCCCTCCGGCATATCCACCCAACAGATGGGAGTATCCAAATAATCCAGAGGGCGTGTGACCATAAGCCTTTTCCACTAATTTACCATCGGGGATGGAGTTATCGCACAAAGACCACAAATCGCGATTACAAAAGAAGCAGTGACCGCAAGCGATAGTAAAGGGAATCACCACGCGATCGCCCTTATTCAGATTCTTCACTTCTGAACCTTTATCGACCACTTCCCCCATAAATTCATGGCCGAGAATATCTCCCTTTTGCATGGTAGGAATATACCCATCATAAAGATGTAAATCAGATCCACAAATAGCCGTCGAAGTAATTTTTAAAATAGCATCTCTAGGATTTAAAATACTGGGGTCAGGAACGTTTTCAACCCGCACATCGTTCTTACCATGCCAGCAAACTGCTTTCATTTTTTGAGATCTCCTAAATTTTAATTAATGGGGATTTATGTAGAGGTTCCCCGACTTATGGTCCAGATATTTGGTGAATATCGCGAGCAAGATGCTCTACCGCCCCAAATCAATCCGGTCCCCTCCCCTGATTCTAGGGGAGGGTTAGGGTGGGGTTCTCCCCTTCCATCCGGTCCCCTCCCCTGATTCTAGGGGAGGGTTAGGGTGGGGTTCTCCCCTTCCATCCATCCGGTCCCCTCCCCTTACTAAGGGGAGGGTTAGGGTGGGGTTCTCCCCTATTTTTAAAAGAAAACCATCCCTACTTTATCCACTCCCTTTATCCAACAGAAAGCTATGGATTTCAGAGAGTGGAGAAGTCCCTATCAATTACCGGCTATTGGAACGAGGAGTGGCGGCCCGAGTTCCGGGAGCATCAGGGTTATCCGGATTCAGGGTTTCATCAATATTCTGCTCGATCACTTTGGGAATATTTTTCCCCAAGTTGCGAATATTTTTTAAACCCGTATCCCCAATTTCTTCACTGGGGAAATCTTCAGCACTGTTTTGAATCTTCTTAATCGTGGCTGAGTCTACTTGTTCGGGATTATACTCGGGGGTCACTAATTTAGCAGCCTGGGCGCTATTATCCGTGACACCTCCAAATGCAAATCCGAATAGCAAGGTGAGGGTGGCTAGACACCAGCCAATCGTGCGATTGAGGCGAATATTTTTTAGCCAAGTTCTGTTTAAATTCATAAGCTCAATTGGTTTTAATGGTTTTCAAGTTTTGGTCAAAAAACTTACTTACATTGGAACAATAATTATTGAATTTTGTCTCCTTCTTTAGGAATAAATTCTCATTCCAATTAGGCTTAAATTTAAGAAGCACCAGAAGGCTGACCTTCTATGGTGGCAATTTCTCCCGCTTCTGCCAGCATTTTAAAACCGCGAATATCATCGCGAATTTGCTGTTCAGCGGATTGACCCACGAGGTGAGCAAAGGCATCGGTGATTTTGCCGCCAGGGGGTTTGTATTCTAGGACAACTTTGACTTGAGTGCCTCGGTTTCCGGGGGCGGTTTGAAAGCGGACAAATCCGGAATTTTCAATGTCGGCACCTTCAACAGAAGTCCAGGCAATCAGATGATTTTTCCGGTCGGTGATAATTTCGGCATCCCATTCTAATGTGGTATTTAAAGGCGCTTTCGTGACCCAATGAGAGCGCTTCTCATCCAGAACTTTTACGGACTGGAGATGCTTCATAAATAAGGGCAGATTTTCAAAATTGCGCCAGATGTGGTAGAGTTCATCGGGAGTACGATTGGCGATGGTGACGGTTTGTTCAACGGAGATTTTATCGGTGCCTTGAATCGCCGACTCGACGGCAGATTTTAAACCCGTTTCAGAGGTGGCAGCACGATAGGCTAAACCACCGCCTGCGATCGCCAGTAAAGCACCGCGTAATGAAGCTTGTTGCAATCCCATTAAAACCATTGCACCGCCTCCAATCAAGGAACCCCAACGTTCGGTATCGCTCATGGAGTTGTTTTCAGGCGATCGCGGTTGAGAATTGGGAACCGAATCGGATGTGGATGACATAATTTTTTCCTCAAATCAATCGGAGTCGTCCCTATCAGGGGCAACTCGCCAATAACCAATAAGTCTGTTGACCACTTTAGCGAGGGGAAACTCCGATGTACTCTGCCAAAAGGGGGAAGCAATGCTCACTCGGTGGGGATAGATGATGAAGCGATCGCCCGATGGTCAATTAATTCTAATCCCGTTGAGTAAAAACCTCCACCCTAGCGGATTCGGCTATCAAAAAAATAGATTTTAAAAAACCAGATTGGGTTATAATTCCCGCCTAAGCGGGAATAAAATGAGTAGACTCTCGACGGGTTGCTGTTGGGTTTAATTTGCTTCACCTAATGGTTCAGCAACCGAAGCTTTTAAGGGAAATTCTCCACAAATATGCCACCGCCTGTCCTGAAATACCAGTAAAGTCAGATGACTGGCTGAACATTCATAGTACAACTCCCGGTCTTTAAATTCGGCCCATCCCATATTAAAATGATGCCGTCTAAGATCTTTAAAGGCGATCGTCATGTGCGGGGAAAACGATCGCCCCTTAGATTTCGGGTCATAAATTCCCAGGGACGAGTTGAGATCCGTCGCTAACTCCGACTGAAATAACAACAATTCTGGAGTTTTCTTGACATTAATATAAACCACTCGGGGCGGAAACGAACCAAACCCCGACAGGACCATCGGCACAGGTGCACGAACCTCGGCAAACCCTCTGAGGAACTCTTCGAGTAGTCCCTGTTTTTGCTCATCCCATTCAAAAGGGGGTTGTAGGGTCACATGGGGAGGAGACTTGAGGGCCTGACGAGTTTGGTAGTTCTCAGCAAAGTGCTGTTTGTATCCGGTGACTTCTTCTTGAATTGCCTCCGGGGGCAAAAGTGCAATAAAATATAACGTGGGATCAGTTGAAATCATGGCATTCCTTGGGTGTCAACATACAATCGGTTTGTCCATCGGGGCTTCTAGCTTGGAGTATCCCTGGGGTAATCGCCCTAAACCGGACAACCCTGGAGTCCTGACCCAGATAAACTTACGATAAATCATTCCGTCAAGGATATAGAGTAACCTAAACCTCAATCACTTGGCGGAAATATCAGCAAATCATCATGACTGATGCGATCGCTTTAAAAGATATGTCCCGAAGTATGGCTACTGAAAGTTCTCTCGTTCCCCTTTCCACCCTCAATCCTTTTGACTCCCTGACTCCGGAACAGATTTCCGAGTGGGCCGGATATCATTTGCAATATGTTGATTTTAAAGATGTGGTCAATGAGGAGGGACTCCATCAACTCCCGGATTTCCCTGGCTTATATTTCGTTTATTTTATCATCTATGATTCTAAGGGGAAATGGACGGAAAATTTAGTTTATATTGGCATTGCAACCACCAGTATCAGTCAGCGATGGAAGTCAAATCATCAAGTCCCCATGTTTGGCAAAATGCACAAATTGGGCATTGAAATTCTAATTAGAACTTTTACTCTCCTGCCGGGAATGGTAACTTCAGAAACCTTGCAAATGTGGGAGCAATCTTTAATTCAAAAGGTCCATCCGGTGTTTAATGAGGAGATGTAACGATTAGACTTGTTATTGCAAAATAACCGAGAGATCCCCCCAACCCCCCTTAAGAAGGGGGGCTTATAGCAGTCCTAAATTAGCAATAAGTTTATTAGACTTCTGGGTAACTTCTCTACTTCTCTTAAGCCCCCCTTCTTAAGGGGGGTTGGGGGGATCAATCCAGATTTCCGGATCATCCCAACCCTTGTTCCGATCGCAGAAAATCCACAAATTGACGGGCGGTACGTCCAGAACGACCATTATGGCGAGTGGCCCATTGTAAGGCTTGAAACTCTAAGTCTTCTGGTGATAAATTTAATCCGGCTTCTGCGGCTAAATGACGGACGATCGCCAGATATTTGTCTTGATTGGCGGGTTCAAAAGTTAAGGTTAATCCAAAGCGATCGCTAAAGGAAAGTTTTTCCTGAAGGGTATCCCAGGCATGAACTTCATCCGCCTGAGAAGGGCGGGGTCTTTCCTCAAAAAACTCCCGGACTAAATGACGACGGTTAGAGGTGGCATAGACTACTACATTGGGAGGACGGGCAGTCAGAGTTCCTTCTAAAATTACTTTTAATGCCTTAAAAGAATCATCATCCTCTTCAAAGGATAAATCATCTACAAAAATAATGAATTTCTGAAGGGCATCGCGGAGTTCATCGACAATTTCGGGTAAATGTTCAAGTTGAGATTTGGGAATTTCAATTAATCGCAACCCTTGCTTGCTATATTCATTTAATAATCCCTTGACTAAGGAAGATTTCCCCGTTCCTCGACTGCCATAGAGTAAGACATTTAAAGCGGGTTGACCGGCTAATAAAAATTCTGTATTCTTTTTTAAAGTCTCCTGCTGGAACTCATAGCCCACTAATTGCGTCAACCGCACCGGGTCAGGGTGTGGGATGGTTTTTAGTTTCCCTGACTGCCAAGTAAAGGCTTGATACTCTGTAAATTGCCCAGTACCTTGTGTTTGGTAATAGGCAACTAACTCCTGGAGAGTATCAGGCCATTTTTTTGAGGATTTTAGGGTTGCGATCGCCCGTTGGGGTGAACCAAGGGGCAATTCTTCAATCGCTTCGGGTTCTGGAAAAGAGGAGTTCCAGACTAAGGGGGGGATGGGGATACCACTGGCGGCTTCCACCCACTGACGAAGGCGATCGCCAGAACAGTCATAGAAACATTGCAATGCCTCTAAATCATGTTTGACTGCCGCCACTAAAGGGGCAGGTATGTCTTCAAAAGGCTGACGTTGCACCTGATAGGTAAAGGGATTTTCATCTTTCAGGAGGCGATTTACTAGATAGTCTTGCCAGCTCATTTTTTCTGCCGCCAAGCGTTTAAACCAGCAGCCATAAGCCTTCAGACAATTTAATCCCACCCGGCCTCCCGCGCCTCCCCCGGAACTTTCATAAATCAACTGGATCAGTTTTAGAAAAGATTTCCCCAGTTCATTGCGAAACACCCCTTGATACAGCAATAAAGATGCCGCTTTGATTTCTAAATATTGAATTGAACTGACTGTTTCGCTATCCATTTTATGACAGAATCAGGTGGGACAAATTATACGAAATCCGGTTTTTAAATGTCTATAAAAACCCCGCACCCTAAAGGGTGGGGCTACACAGACGAAGCCCGCCTGCGCGGGCTAAAGAGTAAAAACCCCGCACCCTAAAGGGTGGGGCTATAGGGACGAAGCCCGCCTGCGCGGGCTAAAGAGAAAATCGACTTTTTCTACGGAATCCGGTTGTCAAAGGTCTGTAAAAACCCCGCACCCTAAAGGGTGGGGCTATAGGGACGAAGCCCGCCTGCGCGGGCTAAAGAGAAAATTGATTTTTTACAACCGGATTGGGTATCAAAACTCAATTATTTGTTAAATAATCGATTAATTTAGCCCGCCTGAGCAGGCTAACTTTTTTCAAATTCCTCCCTTGAGGGGGAGAAATTTTATCCTAAAATTCCCCTTACTTTTTCTTTTGTTTTAGGACTTTTTTAACCAGATTGGGAATTTCGGCAGGACTAGAAGCCACGGGAATTTTTGCGGACTTAAAAGCCTGAATTTTGCTTTGAGCCGTATCGGGATCAGCGCCGATAATGTTAAAGGTTTTACCTGTAGAAAGTCGGGCCGCCATAATATCACCGGCATGACCGAGGCGCTGGCCTTTCGGGGCATGATGACCGGCGACATAAGCCACCACGGGTTTATCAATGGCAGCGGCGATATAGTGTGCAGCTTCCTCTTCACTACTGCCGCCAATTTCGCCAACTAAAACGATCGCCTCGGTGTGGTCATCTTCATCTAAAATTTGCAGCCATTGGGCAAAGGAGGAACCCAAAATCGCATCACTGCCAATCCCGATGGCGATCGACTGTCCTAACTTAGCCTGAGTGAGTTGCAGAGCAATTTCATAGGTGAGAGTGCCACTGCGACTGATTAACCCCACAGAACCGGGGGTATAGAAATCGCTCTTATGAATACCCAACAGCACCTTTCCAGGGACGATAATCCCCGGAGTATTAGGACCGAGGACTAGGGTATCCGTCGCCTCTGCTTTTCTCACCAGTTTCACCATATCCAGAGGCGGCATTCCCTCGGTGATGATCATAATCTGACGGATGCCAGCAGCGATCGCCTCCAACGCTGCATCCAGGACCGCGTAAGGCTTGACAAAAATCACCGTAACATCTACCGGACCGACCTTGCGGAGGGCCTGTTCGACCATATCAAAAACCGGAATCTCCTGGACCGTTTGCCCCCCACAACCGGGACTAATTCCAGCGACCACATTGGTTCCATAAGCTTTCATTAAAGCCCCATGAGTGGAACCGATCACATCAGTAATGCCTTGAATTAAAACTTTGGTATCCGGCGTAAAATTCATCAACCCTCCTTTAGCCATTAGTTGCCAACGACACGGACAAAGCGATCGCCTCATCCAAGTTTTCCACCACCGTCACATCTACCGCCTGCAAAATTTCACGCGCTTGGTCAATTTCGCTCCCATATAAGCGCACGATCACCTTAACTTGGGTTTGAGGATTTCCCGTGGCAGTTTCGCGCTGACTCTGCTTTTGGTAATGGGCGATCGCCTCCACTGCCTGAGTGCAGGAACATAAACCCCCGAGCAAATTTACCAATACCACTTTGACATTTTTCTTCTGACTCACCAGGGCCAACCCGAGCTTGATGCGATCGCACAGGAGTTCCGGGGTCAAATCCCACCGACATTCTCCACCAATATTCACAAAATTAGCAGGCTTGCCTCCGGCGGCATACACCAAATCCAGAGTCGCCATTGTCAGACCCGCGCCATTACATAACAGGCCAATATTCCCATCGAGTTCCACAAAATTCAATTCCGGTGGCACCGCCATTACTGGAGAACCGAACCCCGTAACCCCTGCCTCATCAGGGGGAGTCTTCGGCAGCAACTGTAACAAACTCGAATGGCGTCCGAGGGCTTCATCATTCACCGTCACCTTGCCATCGAGGGCCATCACGTCACCGCTGGGACTAATCCCTAGGGGATTAATTTCCACCAGGTCCAAATCCTTCTCCACAAATAGCAGATACATTTTTTCGACGATATCGCTCACCGCCTCAATCAGGGGACCCGTGCAACCCATTTTCAAGGTTAAGCGACGGGCATAAAAGGGAGAAAAGCCCTCATCCACGACAACCTGCTGCATCTGTTCCATCGCCAATTCCGTACTGGTCCCCCCTTGACTCGAACCCAACAACAGGGGGCGACGGGCGGCGCGATCAAGAACCACTGCTAGATAAAATTCGCGATCGGTGTCATATTTAGCTTCAGCTAAGAGCACCTCGGGATATTCCGTATTGATGGGAAGGTGAAAAATATTTTGAGCCGCTGCCACCGCATCAATTGTATTCGCCACAAACTTGATGCCACCTGCTCTCCCTCGTCCTCCTGCACGGACTTGGGATTTGAGGACAACGGGATAGGGAATCTTGAGTCCCTTTAAGTCTTTGGGATGGTCGATCCGTTGCGAGGGCAAAACTGGGATGCCCATTTCCCTGAATAATTCTTTTGCTTGATACTCTAATAAATCCATGAATGTATGAAAAACGGTGGGTGTGAACGATCAAAGGCTGAACAATAAAGGCATCAAAGCCAGTTTAAATTATCGCAATTCGGGGACTCTCAATGTCTGGGGTTTACTCCGTTTGTAATGTGGCCTACTTTTGATAAAAGTGCCAATCCATTAGGGATTGAG
>JAABSJ010000186.1 GCA_011390515.1 Oscillatoria sp. | reverse complement strand
AGCGCTTGGAGATGAGGCGATAACCGTTAGTTATCAAAGGTAAAAACCGTAACGATAATTACGAAAAAGTTTAGATTGAAAAATGTAAAAATTGTGAGTAAGCTACAAATCTAAGAACTAACAAACACAGGCTCTTCGTCGAGAGAGGATAAACCAATGTTTCGCTACCGTATTGTATCTGTGGTGGTAGCAGGAATTGCTTGCACCTTGGTTAGCTGGAGCGCCCCGGCTCGCTCCCAGGAGGAGCCGAGCGTGATGGAGGCTCCCCTAGAGGAGACTATCCCAGGGGATCCGAACGTAGAGAAAGCCATTACCACCAAAAATCTGTCCATTCCCGTTGACGAACTGGCCCTGATGGTCAAGCCGCTCACCTTAGAAGAACTCGAAGTGGAGGCAGCGGCGTGGTTGTTGATTCTGCAACAAAAAGTCCAAGAAATCAGCGATGGGGAAATCGCCATCAAGCGACAAAACGCGGCGATCGCCAAGGAGCAAGAGGCCATTGCGGCTCTAACATCGGCGCAACAATCCCTTTCCGAAGCGGAAGAAGCCCAAAAAACTGCCGCTCCAGGCACTCCCGAGTATGAAGCAGCCACGAAAAAAATAGAAGAAGCCAAACAAAGCCTCAAAGACGCCCAAGCAGCGGTGGAGGAATCATCGCAGATCCAACGAGAACTTGAGGAAGACGAAGCCCTCAACGCCGCTTTAGCCAAGGCTGGGGAAACGGCAAACCTAGAAAAAGCGAAGGAACTGCTGGAAACAACCAAGGCCGATCGCGACACTCTGTATTATCCCGCAACCTTTGAATATAACGAATTGACCGCCAAGATCGATGCCCTAGACACCGCGATCCGCGACGTGGAAAAGGCCAAAGAAGACCTCCAGGGAGCCGAACCCAACACTCCAGAAGCAGAAGCGGCCACTCAAAAATTTGACGCAGCCCAGGCAGCGTTGACAACAGCCAGGGAAGCGATCGAAGGTCCCTCTGCCCCCACCAACCAAAGTCAACAAGGTGCCGAAAAAACCGAACAACTCGCCGCCACTCTGGAGAATACCCAAATCGATAGTGTCGGGCAGAGCTTTGTGGCTGGTCCTACGGGGATGGAAGGGGACGCGAACCTCCAGAGACAACAACAACAGCTCGATAACACCTCCAATCAGTTACAAGAAAACTCCGAAGCTCAGTCGGAACAAAAAAATCAACTGGTGGTGACGGTGACCCAACTTCAGGGCGAGCGCACGGCAATTATCGATCGCTTCAAAGCCGTCTTAGACGAAATGGATAAAAAAGGCGGCGATTCCACATCCTACCGCAAATACGTTGATGCGATTAGCGGGGTGGAAATCGACGTGAACGATACCGAAGGGCTGGCCCTGCGCTTAGTGAGCTGGGCAAAGTCCGATGAAGGCGGAATGCGCTGGGTAACCAGCGCCGGTAAATTTGTGGGGATTGTAGTTGCCACCACCCTCGCAGCCCAAGCTTTGGGTTGGATGCTCCAACGGACCCTCTCGATGTCTGGAAAGGTTTCCACGATCCTGGTGCAGTTCCTGGGCATGACGATCAAGCGCGGCGGTATCGTTTTGGGCGTATTGTTAGGCCTGGTGGCACTGGAAGTCGCCCTTGGCCCAGTCTTAGCCTTGGTTGGGGGCGCAAGTTTCGTCCTCGCCTTCGCCCTGCAGTCGAACTTGGGGAACTTAGCCAGTGGTTTGATGCTGATGGTGTACAAACCCTTCGATGTGGGGGATGAAATCCAAATCGGCGATGTCTGGGGTTTTGTGGATTCCATCACCTTGGGCGGTACGAAAATCAACTCGTTCAGCAACCAGTTGATTACCATTCCCAACAATACGGTGTGGAGCAGCACGATCACCAACAACACGGGTCATGACGTGCGTGGGGTGAGTATTTCGTTCCAAATTGGTTACGAGTCTCCCATTCCCAAAGTTGAAGAGATTTTGATGGATCTGTTCAAACAACACCCGTTGATTCTTGATGACCCCGCACCCTTTGTGTTCCCTTGGGAATTCCGGCAATCGGCTATCAATGTTATAGCCACGGCGTTTACTAAAACGGAAAATCGCTGGAAGGTGTATGGGGATCTGTTCGTCCAGTTCCAAGAACGGTTGGCGAAAGAGGATATCGATATGGTGGATTACCAAGAAATCAATTTGCACTATATCCCGAACGGAAACGGCTCACTGCCCCTTCAGCTCGGCAAAACTCCGGAAATGGGACGCGGCATGACCCCGATTTCTCCGCCAAAAGTGACTCCCTCTGCTGCACAAGGGGTGTAGTCGGCAATTTTGAGCTTTTCTACAGAAGGCTATGGCGGCGATCGCACTAGAAGCGATCGCTATTTTTTTGAGCCTCATTTCCATCCACGAAAATGCAGCCCTAAAAGCAACAGCCCCCAAAAGCAACAGCCCCCAAAAGTAAAAGCCCGGAGAAGACTATGCAGAATTCTGCATAGCTCTTCCCGGGCTTTTCTCCCGCAGTGTAACCCACCCCTGTTTCCCCATCCAGAACCCCTTCTGAGAAAACAGAACCACTCCAAGGTTGGTTTGCTTCTCAAAAAAACCACTGGTTTAAATGGGAGCATCCCAGTTAATAACCAAGCAAAAATACTTAGTGAGAAGTCCCCATTAAGGTCAGCGCAGGGTAAGCGAAGGATTTTAGATACAGACTGAGGAAGCTTGGAAACAAAATTAGCTTGTCCTGGCCTTTCTTTCGCTTTACATCGCCTTTTTATTTGGGGAACAAATTTTCAAATACACTAATATCTCTCGTCTTGCTGGCCTTTGAAAAAGTTGATTTATACGAAATCCGGTTTTTAAAGTCTATAGGGATTTGCATAAAAAAAATTCTGCATTAGAAGTTGGGTAGAATTATTCAAGCCCCCCTTAATAAGGGGGGTTGGGGGGATCTCTTCTCAAAGATTTTGAAGAATTTATTGTTTGGAGTTCCCATAAAAACCCGCACCCTCAAGGGCGGGGCTACACGGACAAAGCCTGCCTCCGCAGGCTAAAGAGAAAATCGACTTTTACCAACCGGATTTGGTATTATTTACCGAAATATTTCGGCTGTTTAACCGAAAAAACAACGAAGTCATCGGATCCAGACTTGGGTCAAAACTCAAGCCTATCTAGCAGGAGACAACTGTGAAAGTGTCTAACACCGGGTAATCATCTTTGGGCAGGTTGCAAGATAGCGTTTTATAATTTTGGGAAAGTTAGAAAATGTCATTCCAGTTAAAATCTGGAGTTTTTATCGGTTCTGTATTATAATTTTTTGCCAATTTTGCACCTTTTTCTATCATTCAACGATTCTGAAGAGAACGACTGAAGTTGGGAGGTTGAAGTTTTACGTTTCCGTTAAGGCTTTTTGCTGTTGATATAAGGCTTTAAATCGACGCTGCTGCTCATTGTGATTGACAATCGGTGCAGGATATCCACAGGATTCCCGTTCTAACGGAAGAATTTTACCCGAAATTAAGGCTTCTGTCTCGACCGATCGCAATTCTGATACCCACTCCCGAATGTAGTCTCCTTCCGGGTCGAATTTTTGGGTTTGGGTTGTGGGATTGAAAATTCGCAGGGGTTTGGGGTCCATGCCACTGGAGGCACTCCATTGCCAACCGCCATTGTTCGCTGCTAGGTCTCCATCATATAATTTCTGCATGAAATATTGTTCTCCCCATTGCCAATTTATAATCAAGTCTTTGGTGAGAAAACTGGCGACAATCATCCGACAACGGTTGTGCATCCAGCCGGTTTCATTCAGTTGGCGCATGGCAGCATCAACGATGGGATAGCCGGTTTGTCCTTCACACCATGCTTGAAAGTGTTCTTCGTTATTCTCCCAAGGAAAGTCTTTCCAAGTGTCTCGATAAGGTCCGGTGGCGAGTTCGGGAAAGTGATAAAGTGCTTGTTGATAAAATTCGCGCCATGCGAGTTCTTGTTGCCAGGTTTGGACGCCTTTGCGAGTTTCGTCACTTCGGCATTGTTCAGAGGCGTTGAGGGTGGCATTCCAAACGGTGCGAATGCCGATCGCCCCAAATTTGAGGGCGGCACTTAGCAGAGAAGTTCCGGGAACTGCGGGGAAATTCCGTTGTTCGTCGTAGTCGTAAATGGTGCGATCGCTAAATTCTTCAAGTTGCGATCGCGCAGCACTTTCCCCGGGTTCCAGCATCAGCGGATTATCCCAACTTAATCCTAAATCTTTGAGGGTCGGTAAGGCAACTACACCCGCATTTTTGGCCCGTTCTTCTTCTTCTTGACTCAGAGATATCGCCTGTTCTAATCCTGGGACAGGTTCTGCTTTGGTTTGGCGAATCCAGTTTTTCCAGAAGGGGGTATAAACGGTGTAGGGATTGCCGGTATTACTACAAATTTCTCCGGGAAAATGTAATAGCTGGTCCCAAAAGGTTTCTACCGCAATTCCCTGTTCTTTCAGGGATTCTCGAACTGCTTGGTCCCGGTCCTGGGAATAAGGTTCTATGTCTAAATTCCAATAGACAAATTGCGCTTGTAAGGCAGTGGCTAATCGGGCGATCGCCTGTCTGGGTTCATCAAACAGGATGAACAACTGACTCCCTATTTTAGCATAGTTTTCCTGGAGTTCAGCTAAACAACCCAGCAGATATTTAACCCGCGCGGGTGCAATATCTGCGCCGTTTAAAATATTGGGGTCTAGGCAAAATACCCCCACGAGTTTTCGGCTTTTTTCAAAGGCAGTCGCCAATCCGATATTATCGGTTATTCTTAAATCGCGGCGATGCCAAAACAAAATCAAATCGGACATATTTCTTCGGGTTTTATCGGTCTGTTTAATGGGTTGAAAAGGAGAATTTTCGTTTTAGGGGAAGAGTCAATAGAATTAGTATTCTCTTAAATACTCTTGTTCCAATACTCTAAACCAGTGGAAATCACATCTTCTAGCCACGGCTTGAACCGTGAGATTAAATTCTCTTTTTCATCAGCGTAGGAAAATTGAAAAGGCGAGTCGGTTAAAGGCTGAAGCTCGCTAATCGTCGGTTCACCTTCGTCACCTTTATCGCGATGGTAAGCACAGGCATTACAGATAAGTAATCCCCGGTATTCATGTCCGACCCCATGAAAAGAAAGAAGAACGGTTACGGAGGTTTCTATATTAATCACCAATTGAATCCAAGCGTGATAGTTCCGCAGGTTGGCAAAATATCCTAATTGTTTAGCAGTTTCCACCACTTGATAGCGATGGTAATAAGAGCGCTGATCGCCAACTGGGGCAGAAATTGTGAACACTGCCGCATCAGTTAAGAAGTTTTGGACCGATAGTTTAATTTCATCAGCAATGTCCTGGAAGCGCTCAGACGCAATATCAAATAAAAGGGCAGCAAAGATTTCCGATTGTTGACATCGGTCTTGAACTGATGCTAACTGATTTTGTTTCAATTTATCAGCGATGGAAGCCAGAATAACTTGAGTTCTTCTAGTCTCTGATAAAACTTGCTCTGATAAACCTAGGCTTCTTAAAAATGCTTGCTTTTGACTTTTGGCAAAAAGATTAATTAAACTCGATAAGTCACCGCGATCGGCATCTTCCAAAGCGGCTATGTAAACTGCGCGATCGTCACGGGTGATGACTAAAGGAAACCAACTGGCTTGGATGAATACTAAACTGGCTAAACACCGAGCTACTCGACCATTTCCATCTTGAAAGGGGTGAATTTGTGTAAATCGATGATGCAACCAAGCCGCCTCAATTTCAGGAGGAACTTTTTGTTCGCGATGTTGATGATGGAGTGCAATCAATCGATCCATTTCAGAGGCTACTTGTTCCGGAGGACAATACTCGTGAATTGTGTCATCGGGTCGGAGGGGGTTATTCGGTTGGCGTTTCCAGTCGCCTTTAATTAAGGAAATCCTAAATACTTTTCCCTGGTGGTCTAAAGCCTCTGTGCTGTCCTGACTCTGAGTCAAAACTTGATGTAACTGCTTGATATAAGAATTGGATAAATTTCTTTGTCCCCCTACAAAATCAAATAATCCCTCAATGGCAGCTTCTTGGTCTTTAATCAGCGAAACGACCTGTTTTGCAGGAATATCTGTCGCTCCATGAGGAATTAATGCCTCATTAATTCCCTGTTCTATTAATAACCGAGTGATGCCCCGATCTAGGGTGTACAAACGCTCAATGATTCCCGTTTCAATCGCGATTTCCCGCAGGAGCTTTTCACTAAATCTTTGAAACTCTCCAGATTGACGCAAGCGAGCAGCTTGTTCGTTCCAAACCGTGACTAAAGGTGGCAGTTCAGCACTGGCTAAATCTTGCCAGTTTGATCTGATGTCTTCGATGGGCTTCCAAAACATAAATTTTTATGGCTCGAATGTGTTAAAAAGTTTTAGATGTAACTCATCCCCTTTTCTCCATTGTTGGGGAAAAGGGATGAGGAAAAAACGGTCAGATACAACCATTTTTCTTTCTTTTCACATCAACTAAAAGACGGATAATGCCATATATTTTGACAATTCTAACCTAGAAGTCAAGAAAACGCTTGGCTAGGAAAAAGCTAGAAATTGATTTAGAATCCACAGCTTCTCCATTTAAAATTGCCAGTTCAAAATCGTGAGGCGTCATTAAAACGGTTTGGATATCTTCATCATCATCCAATTGTTGCGGCGTGGTCAACTTTTCTAAATCTTTGGCTAAAAAGGCATAAATGACTTCATCAGAATACCCGGGTGCAAGGAAAAACTGCCCTAATCTTTGCCATTGATGAGCACGGTATCCGGTTTCTTCTTCTATTTCCCGTTGAATGGTTTGAAAAGGGTCTTCATCATGTTCAACAGTTCCAGCCGGAAATTCGAGTAGTCTTCCTTGGACGGCAAAGCGATATTGTTCTACTAAAACGAGTCGTCCATCTGCGGTAATGGGAATGCAGAGTGCGCCGCCTGGGTGTCGAATGCATTCCCATTCCCCTTCTGCACCATTGGGAAGGCGTAAACGGTTGACATCAAAGCCAAATTTTCGACCGGAATAGGAGAGACGATGTTGGAGCAGGGTGGGGGGTTCTTGACCGAATACCATAGTTATTTAAAACGGCGATCGCTGAATTTGCATAAGAACGATGAGACAGAGGAATTCGATGCAATTCCCCGGAGACTTGAGCGGACTTAATTTAACCCTGACGGTGCGTTTAGCGACAGCGGTAACGCACCGGATTTTAGGGGTAATTCTCACCCATTAACTCAGGGTGAATCAGAGGTTAGTCCTCCTTTACTCCTTTACCTCAAAGCCGACTGCTGTAATGGCTTGTTTGAAAGATGCTTCGGAAGCTGCGGAATCTAGGGTAACTGTTTTGCTTTCTAAATCAATATCAACTTGAGCATCAGAGTCAACCGTTTTAATCGCGCCGGTCACTTTTTCGGCACAGCCTTCACAGACCATTGATGGAACTTTTAGTTTGAGTGACATTGTTAAACCTCGTTTACTTTACTGCTTCCTATTGTGATGGGAAAGACTTAATTTGGCTATCTCCCCTCTGGCAGATTTGTGGGAATTAACTCCTGATCCCCTCGATTCATGGAATATAGGAATCCTAAATGATTTATACCTCACCCCCGTCCCCTCTCCCGTTCTGGGAGAGGGGACGGGGGCCGCCGACGTCTTCCACAACTGATTTAGGACTGCTATAGATTTGTCAATTGTACAAGGTTTGTACCCCCCTGGTGTCTATTCGTTGCAGAAGTTGCCCGATCGCCTCGCCGGATACTGGATCCACCCAGTTGGGGGCGATTTCTGCTAACGGCACTAGGACAAATGCTCGTTCTCTCATTCTAGGATGGGGTACTTCCAAGTTGGGCGTCGCCACAATTGCATCGTCATAGAAGAGTAAATCTAGGTCCAGGGTTCTAGGTCCCCAGCGTTCCTGGCGGATCCGCCCGAATTGCTGTTCAATCTCTAATAAACGCGCTAATAATTGGTGGGGGGTGAGTTGGACTTGCACTAAAGCACAGCCATTGAGATAATCAGGTTGCGGAGGGCCGATCGCTGCGGTTTGATACCAGCGTGAGGTCTGCTGTACCGATATCCCTGGGGTGGCATCTAAATGAGCGATCGCCGCTGCCAAAATCCGGGGAGAGTCACCCAGATTGCTTCCTAGTGCGATCGCTGCGATCACTGATGTCATGGTTTCAGAGAGTAGGGGAGAGTCGGCATAAACAAACCGTTTACGAGTTCTGAACAGTTACCTGGTTATTTTACCGGCTAAATTCATTCTGATTACGGCTAAACCCCAGAAAATTTATCTCTGGGTTGATCTGAACCCCCTGTTGGTAAGTTGGCGATCAGAGCTTTCTCTGGGTTGATTTTATCCCGATTTCAACTCGGTATTGCAAGTATTTTACCGAATTGAAATTTAGGGAAAAAATTGAAATTATTCAAAACAAATATTAAATTCAGGAATTTTTAAGTAAAATTAAATTTCATAAAATCAATAAAATTAGGGTAGAAAATTAGACAATCTGCTGGCTTGAGAGCGGATTTTTACGGAGAATGTTTGGAGAATTCGGGTCTGGGAAACAAAAAATGGCCGAGTTTAGGTCAATCGATTTAAGATTGGATGCATTAAAGTAGGGGGGAAAAGGGGATAACCCGGGTCCCTCAAACAGAAAATCAAACGGTTAACGTTAAAGAAGTCCAGTAATTATGTTATCAATCCTAGGGAGCGAAGTTTAAAATCTAGCCCCTAAAATAGTATCAGTTCCATGACCCCACTATGCAACCGCCGCTAATCTGCCACTTTTTGATTGGGATCCCTGGTTGTGGCAAATCTAGCTTTGCCACAATGCTGACAAAACTGACGGAGGGACGGATCGTTTCGACGGATGGGATCCGCAAATCCCTCTATGGGGATGAACAGATCCAGGGAAACTGGGAAGCGATTGAACAAGAGGCGATCGCTCAGATTCAAGCTGCGATCGCGGCAGGAGACAGCGTAATCTATGACGCCACCAATGCCAAACGGGGATGGCGGATGAGTTTGCTGTGGAAATTGCGGCAGTTTGAGGTCCCCTGGATGGGGTGGCAGTTGGTGACGCCTTTGGCAACCTGCAAGCAGTGGAATCAAACTCGCAGTCGCCAAGTGCCCGAGGGGGTCCTTGAGTCCATGTGGCGATCGCTGCATCAGTTTCCTCCCCTGTTGGCAGAAGGATTTTCAGCATTGTATCGAGTCAACCCAGAACAAGGGGTCCAGGAGGCAGATATCCAACGAAAAATCCAACGCCTGCGCGATCGCCACCCAGCAAAACCCAGATACTCCTGTACTCAACCTCGATACCATCGGTATTCCCAGTTGCAGGATTTCGATCGCCTCATGCACTTAATTTCCCTGATTTTGCGCTATCCGGGAATCGGCAACCTGCAAAACACCGCGCCATCGGTGTTAGAAACCCTGTTTGACCCCCTCCCCCAATTTACCAGCGCCATTGAAGAAGTCAGCGCCATCATGGGAAAATTAGCCGGAGAACTCTATGCCGACTCCGTTGCCTTGGCATCGGATCTCGAATGGTTGGAAGGAAATCATCTCATTGGAAGCGGCGGATTTTGGAATGGAAATTTTCCAGAAATTCAAGTGAAACGGTTGGAAAATTGGCCGAGTTCCCCCCATCCTTACTCAGGAATCAGACCCTTTAAACGAGTTCTGGCAACCATTCGCTTTATCATCCATCATCCCGTTTTTCGGGAACCAGGACCCGCGAATTTTCAGGCATTAGCGATCGCACTTCAGAACCAGGGAATTATTCCTCAAACCGGAGACAATTATCTCCATAAAGATATCGATCGCATCCTCAAACCCTATAAAATTTTATCAGATTTGCCCTTGAAACCCGGTTATTTTGCAGGAACAGCGATTTTTTCACCCACGGAATTAAAGCAAATCTATTGGTTACTCCAATCTCAGGAATGCTATCTCGCCGACCCCCGTGCCCTCTCCATTTCCCACCAGTTAAAAGACCGCATGGCCCTAACGGAGTTAAATGGTCACGGTTCTAATCCTTATCCCATCCGGGAAATCGCCCATTATAATTCCCGGGATTTTCCCTTTATTCCCCGAATCGAGGCGGCGATCGCCCAGGGAACTTTACTAGAATTTAAACGCATTCCCGGATTTAAAGACTTATCAAAAAATACCGAACATTTCTTTTTAGCTTGGCCATTAAAAATCATATTTTATGGGGGTTCCTGGTATCTAGGCTATGAATGCGAAGGCGGCAAAGAACCGGGATTATTTCGCTTAGAACGATTGGACCGATTGCGGGTAAATCAAGAAAGGGAAACCTGCCGCAGCGCGGAACTTCAGGAAAAATCGGGACGACAATTAGAAACCCTTTACCAAGAAAGTGCTGGCATCTTTTTAGGAACCAGTACCACCCAGCAGCGCCGTTTCCTCAGTTCCACTCCCGAAAACCGCAAGCAAGTCGAGTTAATCGTGGAACTCTGGTTTACAGATAAATCTTTTCGGTTTATCCGAGAAGAAACCAAGCATTTGCCCACCCATAAAATTACCATTTCTGAGCCGTTCTTTTTCCAGGAAGACGATAAAATTTCTCCGATTTACTTGACTCCCTCTCCTGACCCTGAATTTCCCAATCGCCTGCAAATCAAGGTCCCGAAATGGTCGCTAAATGATGTAACTTTTTTGCGGTGGATTGTGGGATTTGATGGCAACTTGAAGATTCACACTCCGCCGGAATTAGTCAAGAAAATTAAAAAGATTGGCCAGGAAATTGTGAGGGTTTATCACCGTAAATTGTGATTAATTTTGAGGTTCTATTATCCAAAATGTAGAGGCGATTCGCGAATCGCCTTTACAATAGACCTCTTGCAAAAAAAAGGATTGATCCCCCCAACCCCCCTTAAGAAGGGGGGCTTAAGAAAGAGATTTATGCAAAAAGTCTAATTTTGGCTTTAAGGTTAAAAATTGCGTAAGTCATCCAAAATTCGTAGCTATTGCGGGACTTTGGTTAAGGCAGCAAGAATGACCTCCGATCCGGCACCAGGAAGATAGGCGTTTTCGCTAATATGTCGTTTCCATGCCCGACTTCCAGCTTGTCCCGTGAACAGTTGCAGGATATGTCGGCTAATTTGATTTAGATTGGAACCTTGAGCTAACCAGTGGTCAATATAAGGTAACATCGCTTCAACGACTTGATGCCGAGAAAGGGGCGGGATTTCTTCCCCAAAAATATCCCGATCGCAAGTAGCAAATAAATAAGGATTATCATAAGCAGCCCTGCCAATCATCACCGCATCCACCTGCTGCAAATGTTCGCGCACTTGTTCCATTGTAGTGATACCGCCATTGATTTCAATCCACAATTCAGGAAACTCCCGTTTTAACTGATAAACATCTTCATAGCGCAGGGGAGGAATGGTGCGGTTTTCCTTGGGATTTAACCCAGAAAGCCATGCTTTGCGAGCGTGTACGGTAAATCGACGACATCCAGAGTCAGAGATAATCCGGACAAATTCTGTCATATCTTCATAGCGATCGCGCTCATCAATGCCGATGCGATGCTTCACCGTTACCGGCAAATTTGTCACCCGTTGCATCGCCTCTATTCCCCGCGCCACTCGTTCCGGTTGAGCCATTAAACAAGCGCCAAAATTCCCATTTTGAACCCGACTACTGGGACATCCCACGTTTAAATTAATCTCGTCATACCCGAAGTCTTCGGCAATCCGGGTACATTCCGCTAGTTCCTGGGGATCATCGCCTCCCAGTTGCAGGGACAGGGGTTTTTCTTCGGGGGAAAATCCCAACAATTTTGGGCGATCGCCATGAATAATCGCCGCTGTGGTAATCATTTCCGTATAGAGCAACGTGCGCTTGGTAATCAGGCGCATAAAGTAGCGATAATGGCGATCGGTCCGATCCATCATCGGTGCCACACTCAACGGCAAACCGGGTTCAGAATGGCTTGATTTGGACTCCTGAACTGGGGGAAAAACCTGGGTGTTGATAAGATTCATCGGAAAATAGTTGCTGGAGACCCACACTATAACTTATGTTTAGTGTTGGGAGGAAAGCAGCCAGCATATAAACTACTTTCCTCCGTTTAGTTAAAACAGACTTAATTGTTGACCTTTACATCCTTTAAATCGTTTAGGAGGTGATTGAGTCTGAACTGGCTTAACTTATGCATGAAGACTTCACCTGTTCTAAGACTTCACCAAAGCTATAAGCATAACCATCGGATTTATGCATAAGCCGACAATATTTGTAACTGATTCCTTGAACCGTATCAGTTTTGGTTTTAATGTTGAAGCT
>JAABSJ010000185.1 GCA_011390515.1 Oscillatoria sp. | reverse complement strand
ATTGCCCGTAGCAATCACCAAACCTCGGGCTTGACCGAAGGTGACTAATCCCCCGGCATAGGCCATATTAATGCGTTCAGCTAGGGCGGTTTCTGTGGTAAGAATCTCGCTGCTTTTTTCTACAGGAACCGATTCCCCAGTCAGTCCGGATTCATCAATTTGCAAGTTCCGAACTTGAATTAACCGCAAATCTGCTGGTACTTTGTCTCCGGAATTGAGTAAGACTAAATCTCCCGGGACTAATTCGGTGGAAGAAATGCGCTGTTTGTTGCCATCGCGAATTAAAGTGGCTTCGGTGGTAACGGATTTGGACAGGGCGGCGATCGCACCTTCAGCTTTCCATTCTTGGAGGAAGCCAATAATCGCATTAATAATCGTCACACCCCAAATCACCCAGGCATTCGCCCATTCTTCTAAAAAGGCTTCCACCGCCCCAGCTACGAGTAAAATTAAGATTAAAGGCTGATTAAATTGAAGGACAAATTTTAACCACAAGGGTTGGGATTTCTTGCCGGTTAATTCATTTGAACCGAATTCTTCTAATCGTTGGTTTGCTAAATCCGTTGTTAGTCCGGCTTCCTCGCTGGAACCGAGTCGATTGGCAACTTCTTGTTCTGATAAGCTATGCCATTCCTGGGAGGTTAATTCGCGGGTTTGGTTCGATGCTTGCATAAAATTCTCTTGGGATGTGATACGGTTTCAATTAATTCCCCAAAAAACTGGGTGAATTGATGGCAAAACAGGTTTTTTAGGAGCCTTTTTTTTGAAAAATACTCAGCAAATGTGAGTCTTCATAAAAGCTAACAGGTGAAAACCTCCGAGTTTTTAAAACTCGAATCGGTTTGCAGAATCAAAGTTATTTGAAAACTTTACTCCCCTGGGATTCTTGGTGTCAGCTAAGATTCTGTTTAATGTAACATATTCTCATAAAGGGTTGCTACGTTTGCACTCAGCGCCATCCCATTGCATCCCGGTTCAGGAGAGGAGTAGGGTGGGCATTGCCCACCTCTTCCGAGTAAGGTGGGCAATGCCCACCCTACAATTACCCAAATTCAAGAGACCCGTGGGATAATAAGTCAAAACAAGTCCAAGGGGAGGATATGAACCAGCAACCCGTCACCTGGCATCTGCAACAACCCGTACTCCCTCCGGAGTGGTTCCTCGAACAAGTCCGACAGCATCTCGACTCCCAGCAGTCGGGTTTATCCGGCCAATATGCGGCAGCATTACTCTGGCAACGGGGAATTCAGGACCGAGAGGAACTGGCCCGGTTTTTAAATCCGCAAGACTATCAACCCGCCAGTCCGTTTGAGTTTGGGGAGGAAATGTCTGCGGGTGTCGATCGCCTTAAACGGGCCCGGAAACAGGGGGAAAAGGTGGCAATCTGGGGCGACTTTGATGCCGATGGTATCACCGCCACCAGTGTCTTATGGGACGGTCTGGGCCAATTTTTCACCCCCATCACCCAACTCACCTACGTCATTCCCAACCGCTTAACCCAATCTCACGGTCTGAATCGGTCGGGAATTGACGATTTAGCGGCATCGGGAACGACGTTAATTGTGACCTGCGATACGGGGAGCACGAATTTGGACGAAATCGACTATGCTCATGAACTGGGCATCGATATCATCGTCACGGATCATCATACTTTACCCCCTACTCGCCCAGGAGTTGCGGCCATTATTAACCCCCGTTCTCTTCCGGCAACCCATCCCCTGGCCCATCTTTCGGGAGTTGCGGTTGCTTACAAGGTGGTAGAAGCCCTGTATAGCACACTGCCAGAAATTCCGCAAGACCCGTTAGAGGAATTATTGGATTTAGTCGCCATTGGATTAATTGCCGACTTGGTACAACTGAGTGGAGACTGTCGCTATTTAGCCCAAATGGGACTCAAACGCCTGCATCAGGAGTCGCAGAAACCGCCGATGGAACAACGCCGACCGGGAGTGGGGAGGTTGCTGGAGTTGTGCAAACGCAGTGGCGATCGCCCGACGGATATTTCTTTTGGCATCGGTCCCCGGATTAATGCCGTCAGTCGGATTTATGGAGATGCCTCTTTTTGTGTGGAATTACTCACCACTCGCGATCGCCATCGCGCCAACGAACTCGCCCAGGACACGGAAAGCGCCAATTCTCGACGGCAATCTATCCAAAAAGATGTAGATAAACAGGTCCAACAAAAACTCGATCGCCTCGACCTCTCCACCACTGGCGTAATCGTCTTACAAGACCCCCAATGGCCTGCGGGAGTCCTCGGTTTAGTCGCCGGTAAAGTCGCCCAAGAGTACGCCCGTCCCACCATTTTGTTAAGTACGGATTCGGGCAATTCTCAGGCAGAAAACCCGGAGAAAATCCCGCTATTCAACGATTACGCATCGAATACATCCTTTCCCCTCGCCCGGGGTTCAGCGCGTTCTGTTAAAAGTATTGACCTGTATGAATTAGTCAAAGAACAAGAGCATTTATTACATCGGTTTGGCGGTCATCCCTTTGCCGCTGGGTTAAGTTTACCTATCCAAAATGTTCCCTTATTTACGGAAGCGATTAATCGCTTATTGAAGGAAAAAATGGGAGCAATTGGAGGCTTGGGAACCCCCGTTGTCCAAGCGGATTTACGCTGTACTGTTGCCGAGTTGGGTCAGAATTTATTTAAGGAGTTAAAAGTATTAGAACCGTGCGGCATGGGGAATCCGGTCCCGTTGCTCTTGATTGAAAATTGCCAATTCCAAAAAGTTTGGAATGCGAAAAAGGATAAAACGGGTCGGAAAACCGAATATATAAAAACCGAGTTTCAGATTGTGGATGAATCGAGTGAAACCGGGTTTCCGGGCCTGTGGTGGGGACATTATAAAGAAGAGTTACCGACGGTTCCTGCGGATGCTGTGGTGGAACTGGACTACAACACTTATAAAAAACGCTATGAAGTGCGCTTGATTGCCGTCCGTCCCCGAGAAGCGGGAACCGTGATCACCTCACCGGAAGGGGGGTTACCGATTCTGGATTTTCGCCGCCACCGGATTCAAAAGGGAGAAGAAGAGACTGCAGAATTAGACCGTTTTGAGGGGGTGAATGTCGATCGCACTACGTCCCTTGTGCTAGAAACCTGTCCGAGTAGTTGGGAGGAGTTGCACCAGTGGTTAGAGTTGGCAATCCAGACTCAAAAGACCTTGGCGATCGCCTATCCCCCGCCAAAACCTGTTTCCCCGGTTCAAGTGTGGCAGCAGTTGGTGGGGGTGGCGAAATATCTCAGCCGAACTGGACAACAAGCAACCCGGGGACAAGTCTGTTCTAAACTCTCGATTAGCGATCGCACTTTAGAGATTGGCATCGAAGCGTTAATCGCTGCCGGTTTTCAAGTCCAGACAATGGGAGAGAGTTTGCAAGTTATCCCGGGTTCTTTGACTAATCCTCTCAACGTTGGCGATCGCTTTTGTGCGGCAGTTGAGGAAGAACAGTTTCGGAGAGACTATTTTTATCAAGTTCCTCTGTCTACTGTTCAGGCGATCGCCCGGAGTAAGGGAGATGGGGGAGAGACGGGTGATAAGGAGGATTCCTCATGTTCGTAGTAACGACTTCAGTCGTTGCTCTCGTATGATGGCATCAGCCATCATACGAGCGATCGCCGGGTAAGGGGATTGCAAAATATAAATCATCCAACCGTTCAACTGATATGTGTAGGGGCGCAATGCTTGCGCCCTTGGGCGCAAGCATTTACTCCGACATTGACGGGGCTACTACGAACGAACGTTTTGGAGATTTTATTTTTTGGAGTTCCCTAAACCCCTTGCCTACTGCGCAACAGGAATATTGCTCCTGTTCAACGTCCCTACTTGCTGTCGTTGCAATCGTGTGATGCCATCATACGAGTAATCGCCCGGTCTACCCCTTCCCTGCTTGGCAACTGGAGGCAGAAGCGGATATGGGCGTTACTTGGCATCCGCCAAGTAACGCGGTAACGACTGAAGTCGTTACTACAAACCGGAGGAATCCTGTTTATCTCCTCCAAGGACCAAGGACAAATGACCAAGGACAAATGACCAAGGACAAATGACCAAGGACAAATGACCAAGGACAAATGACCAATGACCCAATCAATCCAACTGACCTTGATATTCACATCGATAATCCTCGGGTTGCCATTGGGTGAGATCAATTTCACTCAGGCGTTGTATCTGCTGACATTCGGTGGAATAGAATGGCTCAATGAGGGTCCAAATTAAACTGCGGGTGATATCTAATGCGGTTTTGAGCCAAAACTCTTTATTGCCCGGAATGCCTTCTTCCGGTACGGTTTCTATTTCTACCGCAATTCCTTTTGCACCTAAGAGAATCTGTGCTAACCACTTAGCGCGAGGCAGATGGGTTTGGGAGGTGATGACTTTGACTTTTTTGACATCCCACTGTTTTAAGAGTTCACCACTAAAGGTAAAATTGGTAAAGGTAGAGTAGGCGCATCGTTCTAACCAAACATTCTGCTTCGGAGCCCGATCGCGATCGAAAATTAACCAGACACAAGGGGAGGCAGAACCTTGGGAAATCACAATGGGAAGGTCTGGATTCTGTCTGGCACATTGAGTGACGTGCATTTCTCGTTTGATGCTACCCCCCAGGACTAAAATTGCATCGACAGACCCAGCGGCAGCGGATTGGAGACGTAGCATTTGGGCCGCCCAGAATCCGCCTAGGATGAACACAAAAAATACAGTAACTCCGGTAACAATTTTCTGTGTTTTCCTTCGGCCTCTAGTGCCTACTTTGGAGGGAGTGGGTTGGGGACGGGATTTTTGCTTCATGGCGATCGCCTACTCCGGATCCGGTAGCCGAAAAATCACTTGACCGTCCTCGGTGATTTCCTTAGAGGCCCCTAGGTTGAGCATTTCTTGTTCCGCGCGTTGTTTAACCGATTCATTGATACTATTTTGATAGACCTCATTCCAGGACCAGAGGCGAACCCCGGTACTATCGGGTTCAGTTCTGAGGAAATCGGCAGCACTTTGATAGAGGTCTGCATAGTCTTCGTACTCTGTGCCGATCGCCCATTGCGCTGCCATTTCGTGGGATTCAATACTGCCGGGAATATCCCCGAGTAACAGCAATTGATCAAGTCCTTTGAAGCGCCATACCACAAAGGCTTTCGGATTGATTTCTGGGGACAATACGGCTAGACCCCGTTCCATGTATTGGATGCCCAGTTCGGGTTCCCCCTGGGCGAAGGAAACCGCAGTAGAGATAAAGGGATACATTTCGGCGAAGCGGGGGTCGAGGCGGGTAATGACGTCGAAGTATTCTTTATTTAAGGCGTAACCGATTTGGTCTCGGATCTCTTCATCGCCAAAATATTGCACCCATCTGAGGAAGACGGTATTGGCGATCATGTTATCAAAACCGAGGGTGGGCGATCGCCTCAGTAATTGGAGTTGGAGGGCTTCTTGTTGTTGAGCTTGTCTGGGGTCGGTTTGGGCTAGGCGGGGGTTTCCTAGACCTGTCTGCTGCATCATCATGGCTCCAGCGAGGGCGACAATGGCGATCGCCACTGTCCTCCATTCTCCCCACCCTCGCGAGGTAACGGTTTGTACTTTAGATTCCACTACACCCTATCTCCTGATCTTAATTCTGGCGGTTTGGAGGTCACCCCAGTTAATGGTCCCAGTCTCTCGGTTGGGCTGGGTCTCCTTCTTACTGCCTCCGTCTACCGGATTCTCCTCCTGATTCTTAACCGAAGTTCGCTTTGTCTGCTGGGGGTACCTGCCCCAAAGCGTTCATCCCGGATCCTGGAGCGACAGAATTTCCACATCTACAGATTAACTTAAAAAATATTGCATCGGAACATACTGCGCTTGCCAAATATTTTAGCTACACTAGAGACAACCTCAATTAAATCATCCGTGTGTCAACATTCATTCGGCGATTTCAGGGACGCTCACTGCTTTACTCATCCGGAAACCGTTTCCGTTTTCGTGAAGTCACTGCTAGTCAGGGGACTAAGGACGGTTACTCCATTGTCACCCCATTTTATAACTTGACGGGTTAAAGGGCCACCAACCTCTCCAAGACAAACGGGAGCAAATGTTGCAAGTCAGTGAAATTGTTGGCACTATTGCTATTAGAGAGTAGTAGCCCTTGTCTTGTTCAGGGTCACGGTTGAGGAATTCCAGCTAGGTCGGAATTGACCCGGACTAGACCCGTTCTGGGTTAAGGCTTGGACTAAAACAATGCTCGGGCTTGGAAAAATACATCTTGATTTGGAAAATTAACGATGACTAAATCGGATCGATTATCACTCCTGCAACTCAAAAATTTGAGAGTGTAAAGAATCAATTTTAAACCCGTTGGTTCTGCTCATAAAATTCTGTAACAAATTGTCTCTATTCGTTAAACCCCTAATCCCCCAAATTACATGAATCAATACTCAAAACGGAACTCTTTGCTGCAAATTGCCCTATTTGGTGGAGCCTTTGCCACCACTGCTGCCCTGACCTTATTAACTCCTCTGGGCTCTCGGGCGGTGCGCGCGCAGCTTCAAAATAGTCCCAAGGCGATTGTGGATGAAGTCTGGCAAATCGTCAATCGGGACTATGTGGATGGCGCATTTAATCAGGTGGATTGGGAAGCGACGCGCACGGAGTTGTTAAGTCGCGAATATTCCTCGCCGGAACAAGCTTACGCCGCAGTTCGGGTGGCTTTAGCTAAATTAAACGACCCCTACACGCGATTTTTAGATCCAGAACAGTTTGAGGAGTTGACCACTCAAACTTCGGGGGAAATGTCTGGGGTGGGGATGCGTTTAGAACTGAATGCCGAGACTCAAAAAATCACGGTGGTTGAACCGATGGAAAATTCCCCGGCGAAGCAAGCGGGACTGCAATCGGGGGACCAAATTTTGCAGATTGACGATCGCCCCACTCAAGGGATGAAAGTGGAAGAGGCGGCCCAATTGATTCGGGGAAAAGAAGGGACGGAAGTGAGCTTGCGGATCTATCGCTCGAATCACGGGGAATTTGAGGTCACGTTACAACGGGCGCGGATTGAACTCCAAGCGGTTCGCTATAATATCCGCCCTGAAGGTGGAACCAATGTCGGCTATATCCAGTTATCCGAGTTTAGTTCCCATGCCGCAGAACAAATGCGCGATGCGATTGCGGAACTGAGCGATCGCGGTGTGGATGCGTTTGTTTTGGATTTGCGCGGCAATCCGGGCGGTTTATTGTACGCGAGTATTGATATCGCTCGGATGTGGTTAGATAGTGGGGAAATTGTCCGCACGGTCGATCGCAATGGGGGGAGTCAAGATTTTCGCGCCAATCGTTCGGCGATCGCCAAGCAACCTCTGGCGGTTTTAGTGGATAAAAACTCCGCGAGTGCCAGCGAAATCTTATCCGGTGCCCTCAAAGATAACCGCCGCGCCACCATTATCGGCACCTCCACCTTTGGCAAGGCATTGGTGCAATCGGTCCATTCCCTTTCCGATGGATCCGGTTTAACGGTGACGATCGCCCATTACTACACCCCCAATGGGACCGATATCTCCCAACTCGGCATCACGCCAGATATTGCGATCGATTTGACCAATGAGGACAAACGCCGTTTAGCTGCCAATCCCCAACTCCGGGGAACCTCCGATGACCCCTGCTATGCTCGTGCAGTTGCTTCCTTGTTGGCACAAGTCCAACCTAAACCGTTAGCTATTCAGTAAACTGCCTGTTTCTGGCATTTTCTAACCTAAAAAGACCGGCAACAAGGACAAGAAACCGGGTTTCTGACCTAGACTCCTTGGGAATGACCCAAGTTCTGGTTAAGAAGGACAAGAAACCGGGTTTCTGACCTAAACTCTTTGGGAATGACCCAAGTTCTGGTTAAGAAACCCGGTTTCTAATATGTACAAGAGGGACGCAAATCTGATGCGTCCCTCTTTTTGTGCTTCAAGCCATTAATCCAAAAACATGATATTATCTGCGGTTAAATTGCCGATTCCCAAGTCGATGCGGGCGATCGCACCGGAGGTAAAATCTCCATCATCATCGATATACAGTTTTCCCGTATCCGTAGCATAGCCAATCCGCGCATTACTGTTCGTAATGGCTAAAATATTAGCCCTCGTATCCACAATCACCGTCTCTGTCCCATCCATCACCGATGCCTTAGACAGGGTGACTGGGGTTCCCCCGGAGAAACCAGACAGATTCTCCGTCAAGGCGATCGCATCTCCATCAGGTCCAAAGCTAAAATCCGTCATGCGATCGCTGGCAGTTCCCGGGAAATTCACCGTGGCATAAACCACGAGATCTTGACCCGTTCCACCCGTCAAGGTATCCACCCCATCTCCGGGGAACAACAAGTCATTCCCATCAGTGCCTTGCAAACTGTCGGCATCGCTAGACCCTGTAATAATATTAATCAGAGCTTGATTCTCCACCACAGCTATTGCTGGATTATTCGACGCCATCACCCGGATTTCCTCGGGGGTATTGCTAAAACTATTGTTCTCCAGGAACGCATTGGTCACATCCGGTTCAACCACTATCCCAACGGGTGCATTCGCGATCGCATTATTCGCCAGGGTGACATTCTCGGAATTAGAACCCAACTGAATCCCGATCCCCCCTTGATCTGCACCGACGGGTAAATTCGATAAATTGCGATTCTCCCCTAAGCTCACCTGATTTTCTGCAACTTCCGATTCCGATAAAGACCCCAAGATGCCAAAATCTACTGAGTCTAGGGTGTTATTGCGAACGATCGCACTCATATTCGAGTCAAACATTCCCAAGACAATCCCGCCACTGTTTTGAATCAAATTATTCTCTACGGTTGCTGTGGCGGCATCTTCCAAATTGATGCCATCAAGCGCATCAAAAATTCGCACATTCTGAATCACCAAATTCTCAATTGCTGTCCCATTCTCTGGTTGGACGGCTAGAATATCTCCATTGGTTTCAATGCCATCCAGGGTGACATTACTGGCGAGAATTCTAATACTGGTTCCCCCGGTTTCAGTGGAAATCATGGTCTCATTGGTCCCGCGATCGCTCTCGTTTCCGGCTACCCCAGCATGAAACCCTTTGATTGTCAAGGCTTTATCGATTTCCAGGAGTTCAGCGTAGGTGCCGCTACTGACGACCAGGGTATCTCCCGGGTTGGTTCCGGCGATCGCCGTTTGAATTGAGGTATAAACCCGGTAAGTTTCCAGAGTTTCTGTCTCCGTTTCCGGGTCATTAGCTGCAATTTCAATCTCAAAATAACTGCGATCGCTGAGGTTTGCGGTGTTAGTCAGTAAAATCTCCCCGGTTTCTGAATCCACTTCAAATCGGTCCGAGACTGACTCTCCCTCACTATCAATCACATCCAGAAGGGAATACTCAGTATTACTGGAATTTCCCTCGGTTGCAATCAGGGCGATCGGGCCTAGGGGAGTGGTTTCATTGGCCACAAAGACTTGACGAGGCGCAGGGGGAATGGGAGCACTCGGGGGGAAAAACAGCACCGGCTCACTATCTGGAGGCGGAGGGGGTTCAATAAAAGCGCTGCGAGTGAATTCTAGGTCGGCACTTCTGACCCCTTGCAAGATGGCTAAATATTCCCCAGTTCGTTTGTCTTGGATGATGGTACTGACGGAATTTTGATCCCCTTGCTGTATAAAGTTCAAATTTTCAAACCGGAGTTGATCGAGCAGTTCGATTTGATCTTCGCCTAAGGTAAAATCAACAATCAGATTCGCTTCGCTGCGGGTGAAACTTCCAGTTCCCCGGGCTAGAATGAAGAGATTGCGGCCTTCTCCTCCGATTAACGTATCGCTCCCGAACCCCGCCACTAAGACATCATTTCCCCCACCGCCTGAGAGGAAATTATCGCCCTGTTCAGCATACAAAGTATCATCATCGTCTCCCCCATACAAAATATCGTTTCCTTCATTTCCATTTAACCAGTTGTTCCCCTCATCTGCAAAAATCAGATCATCACCTTCTCCACCGGAGAGGGTGTTGTTTCCGCCGTTCCCAAATAAAACGTCATTCCCTTTGTCGCCAAAAATCAGGGCATTTCCGTCGCCCCCATAAATCGTATCATCACCTTGTCCCCCATAGAGGGTATCATCTCCCCCATTGCCCACTAATAAATCATTGCCCTGATTCCCGAATAACAGGTTATTTCCCTCTACCGCATAGAGGGTGTCGTTCCCGTCGTTGCCAAATAAAACGTCATTCCCTTTGTCGCCATAGATGATATCATCCCCGTCGTTTCCAAAAACCGTATCATCATCTTGTCCGCCATAAAGAATGTCGTTCCCCTCGCCTCCGAGTAACCAGTCGTTGCCTTGATTTCCAAACAGGATGTTGTTTCCGGCAACGCCATAGAGGACGTCGTTTCCTTCGTTACCATACAGGACGTTATTTCCTCCTTGGCCCACCAAGGTATCATTATCGGCTCCGCCAAACAAGGTATCATCATCGGGTCCGGCAGACAGGAAATCATTGCCCTGATTTCCTAGGATATAGTTCAAACCGGGATTTCCCTGAATCTCATCATCCCTTAAACTTCCCAGAATCGTATCATTGCCATTGACTCCGGGTAAAATTTCGGATTCAGGGGGTAGGCCCTCTGGTCTATTGTTGGCATCTGTGCCGTTGATGGCTACCATTTTTTTTTCCTCCTGTTAAATATTATTAAGTTTGAGCTTGCCCAAGTTTAGAGTTTTTTTTTCTAAGTAATTATACGGTTTTTCCGTAAAACTACTGAATACCCGTACTCAATTTCTGTATAAAATATGCCGTTCATTACCTAAATTTTTCAACCTTCAGTAGAAAAGGCCCCTGATGACCTTGAGGGAGTCCCGGGGGAACAGGGCTGAAAGAAAGGCAGGGAAAGGATTTGGTGAACTGAAAGATGGAAAAATTGCCCCACCAGGAGGCTGACCAAACTCCTGGGGGTTTACGGGGCGATCGCACCCCGTCGGAGGGATGGCCGTCCCATTATGGTGATCATGACTTAGATTCAGTCTCGTTGGACTCTATCCCCTGGGGTGTTTGCGCTGCCTAGACTGAAGCGGAAAAAATGCCCTTAGACTATTGACAAATTGGGATAGTTATGGTATTTTAAAAGGCTGAATGCTTGGATTGCAGGTTAATCCCCCCAACCGGGAATCCAGGCAAGAACTCGATAAAAATTGCTCCCCTCAATGGCTACCGGATTTTACCTGTTGAGTGAGGTGAATTAATTCAGGTAAAATGAGCTGCTCAAGGGCGAGTTTGACCGCCCCGGTGGAACCGGGGATGGAGAAAATTAACTTAGATTGATAAAGGCCAGCGATCGCCCGAGAGGCGATCGCCCGCGACCCGATTTCTGGGTAGCTTAAGGCGCGAAAGATTTCCCCAAAACCGGGTAAAGTCTTCTCCAGCAAAAGGGCGATCGCATCATAAGTCGTATCCCTCGGCGCGATCCCGGTTCCCCCATTAAAAATCACCGCCTCCAACTCCGGACGCTGACCCAAGGCGACTAGATGGCCCTGAATCAGTGCTGGTTCATCGGGAAGAATCGTATAGTCCACCACAGCATGAGCGTTCTGGGTCAATAACCCTTGAATCAATTGGCCACTGCGGTCCGTTTCTGGGGTGCGCGTGTCGCTAATCGTGACAATGGCGCAATGGACGGCAATGGGTTGAGAGTCGGGATGAGGGATGTTTGTCATAGAATTTGGAAGGCGATCGCCCCTGAGTTGAGACCGTTATCCAAGGATTAAGCCTTGCTAAACCCTAAACCATTTTCCTGGGCGTAGCGTTCCATAAACCGCATAAATCGGTCCCAATCCGCTTGGGATTTCATCACATGGGTCGCTTCGATGCCGTCCGCTTGTCCGTTCACGAATTTACCTTTGACATCCCGGCAAGCGATTTCCCCTTCTTCATCCAGCAAGTACATCCCGGTAATCTCATCAGTGCTGTCCTTGTCCAGAATCGCCGGATTTTTGAAGTAAAAGGTGGCGGTCCCCTGTTTGCCATCTTTAGAGCGAGTTAGGCGCACCTCTGGGACCACATCTTCCTTGATGCCTCGGGAAAACTGAATTTCTGTCATGTTCTTGTAAAGTTTTATAAACAACTCTGGGGATTATTTTCTCATCTTTGGGCCTTATTTGCGCTCGGGATGAGAGGATTCTACAGAATCGGCGTCGCCGAGGGTGCCGAGGGTGCCGAGGGTGTTAATTTGGCGAATCAGTTCATACATCCGTCCGGCATCCCGGCGGTTAAAGAAGAAAATCAGGCGGGGGAGTTCAAAAGTTTCATCTCCCATTTCTTCCGGTAATCCCTGGCTTTTTTCGATGATGCCTTGGACGAGGATATCGCTAAACTCTTCATTGAGTTGGGCGACTGCTTCATCGGAGAGTTCGGTTTTGAGGCGAA
>JAABSJ010000184.1 GCA_011390515.1 Oscillatoria sp. | reverse complement strand
CAATGACCTTTCTCTGCCTATTATTGCCGCATTTTCGGATTAACAAATTCGTTTAAGCCTTCTCCCAAGAGGGACAATCCTACCACCATTAAGGTCATGGTACAGCCGGGGAAAAAGGCAGTCCACCAAATGCCGGTGGGTAAGGCATCGAGGGCTTGGCGGAGGTCATTTCCCCATTCTGGGACTTGTTCAGGAAGTCCTAATCCCAGGAATCCTAATCCTCCCAGGATGAGGATGGCATCAGCGGCATTGAGGGTAAAGAGGACCGGGACGCTTTGAATCACGTTTAAAAACAGGTAGCGGGAGAGGACGCGCCAGGTTGATGCCCCCATTGCCTGGGCGGCTTCGATAAACAGTTCGGTTTTGACGCTGACGGTGTGATTGCGGACGACGCGGTAATACTGGGGAACGTAGGCAATACTCAGGGCGATCGCTGCGTTAAAAATGCCTCTACCCACCACAAAGGCTAAGGTAATCGAGAGCAACAATCCCGGCAAGGTGTAGATCGTGTCCATTAAAAATAAGAGGGTCCGGTCTAATTTGCCCCCTAAATAGCCACTGACTAACCCCAGGGGAACCCCGATCGCCATACTCAAGGCGGTGGCTAAAATCACCACTTGCCATGCCACGCGAGACCCCATTAAGGTCCGACTGAAGACATCATATCCGAGGCGATTGGTGCCAAACCAATGGTCCCAGGAGGGGGCGTCATGCATGGGATGACTGAGAAATTCTGTGGGGTCCGTTAGCCATCCCCAGGAGATTAACAGGGGAGAGAACAAGGCAATTAATACGAACATTAAGGTAATCCCTAATCCCACTCCCATCATTTGCATGGATAAGTTGGGACCGTGGGCCGATCGCAGGAATCGAGGCAGTCGCAGTTTCTGGGTAGTCATGAATGGGAGTGGATGGGTAAGGGAAGGGCTATTTTATAACAACCCGCAGGCTGAAGCCTGGGGCTATACGGACGAAGCCTGCCTTCGCAGGCTACAAGTCTATCAAAACCCGCAGGCTGAAGCCTGGGGCTACACGGACGAAGCCTGCCTACGCAGGCTACAAATCAAAACCCGCAGGCTGAAACCTGGGGCTACACGGACGAAGCCTGCCTACGCAGGCTACACGGCTACACGGACGAAGCCTGCCTACGCAGGCTACAAATCAAAAACCGCAGGCTGAAGCCTGGGGCTACACGGACGAAGCCTGCCTACGCAGGCTACAAGAGAAAACCGATTTTTCCTACTCAGATTTGGTATGGGACTAAATCTGTTTATCAAATACCTACTTTACAATCAACAGCCCGCGCAGGCGGGCTTCGTCCGTGTAGCCCCACCCTTCAGGGTGCGGGCGGGCGGCGGTTACAATCAACAGCCCGCGCAGGCGGGCTTCGTCCGTATAGCCCCAGGCTTCAGCCTGCGGGCGGGCGGGCGGGCGGGCGGCTGTTGAGTTAAAACTCAAACCGCTGCCGATCGCTGGACCAACGCTGCAAGTTGTACCCATTGCTGCCTTCTACCACTAAGACGGGGAGTCCGCCATTCGGTAGATCGGCAATGCCGGTAATCGCTTGGGTGTCTGCGGTGGAGAGTTCACTGTAAATCAGCGCCCCCTGTTCATCAAAAATTAAAGTGCGGGTCCGGTAGGCGGAATGGGCGAATCCGGGGGATGGCACTAAGGCATCACTCCGCAACGTAATCACCGCGTCGGGCCAGTTGTTGCCGGTGAGGTCCGTGGATTGGACGAACCATCCGCCCAGTTGGGTGAGCATTTGTTCCTGGGAGGGAACTGGGCCCTGGGGGACCTGTCCGGCAGTTTGCAACTCCTGCCACAAGGAAGGCAGTAGCATCTCGACCCATTCCGGATCATCCCGTTGCAATTGTTTCAAAGTTTGGGGTGTGGGCGATCGCCATTTTAAGGTAGCCTCGGTCAAACTCAAGGGTTTGGAGACTCCTGACCCAATTTCTGGGGTGGGAATGGCATTGCTGGTGGTCAGCAGGAGTAAGTTTCCCCCGACTAACCGCAATCCCTTGACGGTGCCTACGGTGGTTTTTTGCTCGCCATTGGGCATCCAAACGCCGATTTGAATCTGGGGGTCGTTGTGCAATCCCAACTCTTTCCAGAGATGATTTCCTAGGGCGGATTTGGGGAGATTAATATCTTTGAAGGGGGCCTGTCGCCAGCGACGGGAGTCGTTAAACCCACTGACTTGCACTTGATACCAGACTTGTCCCGATTGCAGTTCTAAGGGTTGGCTGCCTTGGGGGCGAATCCAGTCCTGGGGATTGACTTGGGACAGCATGGAGGCGGTCCCGAGGATTTGACTGGTATGGGTTTTGAGTTGTGCGGCGTAGGTACTGGCATTGGCGCGGGCATCGAGTAAATCATAAATGCGATCGCGCAGTTGGGCCGTGTTTTGGCCTTGTTCTTCAAACCAGGCGACGGCTTCGCTGTCATTGTAGCGGGCGGCTAAGACCAATGCCCCCCAGGCTTTGGCATCGGCTTGGCTGGGGTTGACTTGAACTGTGGTTTCGATGCGATTCCACAAGGCAACTTTCTCATCGGTGAGTAAGCTGGCCATGTCATCTCCGAGTTTAAGCTGTAACTCATACACCTCTAGGGCTTTTTTCCAGTTGCCATCGATCAAGGCGGTGAGGATTTGCTGGGGGGGTTCCATGCCGGTGGCGTTGGCTTGGGTTTGGGTGATTTGGGCATGGTACTGGAGCACATCCAGTTGGGCTTGGGCGGATTGGGGCCAATTTGAACCGGAACTGTCTTGTTTGAGGGAGGCCATTAATTCCCAGGCGGCAGACCATAAGCCACTTCTGGCTAAAAGGAGGGCATCTCGGTAGGCGCGGGACGTGAGGAAGGGTTCGATGAGGGAGATTTCCTCTAGGCGGATGGGGTTGAGGAAAAATTGGACAGGTTTGATTTGATAGATTTGGAACTGCGGTTCCAGGCCGAGGGTGCGATCGATGACCAGTTCTGGGTCCTTGCCTCCGGTGATTTCTTGCCATTTGGGGAGATGACCGGAGGGACTCACCCAGTGGGTCATTTCGCTGAGGTGAAAGGTTTCCGGGTTGTAGTGAATGATTTTTCCGTAGGCGATTTTGCGGTTGCCGAAGCTGCGATCGCTATGTACATTAAACCAATTTCCCAGTTCGGGGCCGTTTTCCAAGGAGTCTAAGCGGGTCAGGGGTTGAGGGCCGACGCTGAAAGTGGCGGCTTCGCTGTCCGTTAAGGTGGGAACGATCGCGGATTGGTCCGGTCCGGTGACTTCTAGCTGGTTGAGGAGTTGATAGTAAGGCTGGGGGTCACTGGGATTGTTGGGATTGAAGACGGGGCGATAAACCCGGAGTTCGGCGAGGGCTTGACAAGGGGTGGCGGTGGTTTCTGCTGTCCCGGAACAGGGGATTTCCCTCATCACCGGCATGAGGAGTTGCTGTTGGGCTTTGGAATGGGTCGGGTTTGAGGTTTGGGGTGGGGAATCCAAGGGGAGGGTGGATGCCGGAATCAGTCCCGCTTCTCGAATTTGGTCGGTGATCCCCTGGAGGGTTTGGGGGGCTTCTTTGTTGGCGATCGGGACTTGGGAGGCGGCAGGTAACCAGGGTTGTACCCAGTTGATGGAGGCGGGATCAACAATCAGGCGAACGCTCAACCATGCGCCGCAAAAGAATAAGGTGGTACTGCCGGTGATGGCGGCGATCGCACTCAATCCATTGCCCGGTTTGGGATCCGGGGGGCGATCGCCTTTCCGGGTTCGAGAGACTTGAGGCGTTTTCCGAGGCGGCACTCTGCGATCGCGATCGGGTCGCGTTCGCGATTTCGCCCCAGGCGATGCAGGCACTGGTTTGCGCAATGGCCGGTTCGCGGTGGCCGGACTCAAAGGTGCTCGCTTGCGAATAGGGTTGTTCATCCGAGATCTCAAAGGTAAGGGGGATAGGTTTCTAGGACGCTGGATCGAGGTCGTTACACCCAAGAGGAATTGAAGGTGATGCTATCCTATCAGGATTTACGGGCGGATAACTCGCTTAATAAGCTGGAGTAGCGATCGCCGGCCACCTCCCACGTATAATCCCGTTCTACAAGTCGTCGGGCATTTGTGGATAATTGGTCTCGCAGACGTCGGTCTTCAAATAAACGCCCGATTTCAGCCACATATTCGGTGACCTGATTGGCCCGTAATGCCCGTAAGGGAACGTTGGGTCCATCCACGCTTAACCCTTCTAATCCGCGATCGCTGGCCACGACTGGGGTTCCTGCGGCCATTGCTTCTAGGGTTTTATTTTTAATCCCATATCCCGTTCGCATGGGAATCACGCAGACGGTCGCTTGGTGCAAATATTCGGCAATGGAAGGAACCTGACCTGTGACGGTCACTCCCGGTTGGTTGGCCAACTCCTGGACTTCCGGTACGGGTCGGGCCCCCACCAGGGCCAGGGTAGCATCGGGATACCGCAGGCGGACTAAGGGAAAGACTTCTAAGGCTAAAAATCTGACCGCATCAACATTGGGTAAATTATCCATCGCCCCAATAAAAACCAGTTGATGCCGCCCGGGATCGAACTGTCTGAAGGGAAATTCGCTTAAATCGACGCCATTGGGGATCACCACAATTGTCGTCGAGGGTTTTAAGTCGAGGATTTGCTGTTGGTCCTCTTGCGTGGTGACCACAATCCCGGAGAATTTAGAACAGTAACGCCGTTCATACTGCTGGAGGAGGGGTAATTGCAGGCGATCGCGCAGGGGTTTTTCTGAGGTGTTGGTTTCCAGCAGTTGCCGACAGGTTCCATATACCGAACTGTGGATATTAACCACCGTGGCAATTTTGGACTGCCATTCCGGACGAACATAAATCTCGTTAACGCTATGTTCACAGGTGATCACCAAGTCCCTGGCTTCACCCTTGGCGATCGCTGACTCCACATAGCGATCGACCCAATTTTGCATTTTTAGAGAGTAACTCCATAGGACATGGGGCGGAGTCCCCTCTCGTAGAAAATTCGCGAAGCGCTTCACCTTGGAAAAGGTCCCATCAATGGCACTAAAGGCAGGACGCTCAAAGATTGCCACCTCCTGGGCGCATCCCCGCAACCTTTCCACTTCTTCCTCCGTGACATTGGGCCCTGGCTGGGTCACTAAGGTAACATGATGTCGCTGGGTTAGATACTTCATTAAATGAAATGTCCTCACCTGGGTCCCCCCCCGGGTCGGCGGATAGGGAAAGGTGGAAGAAAGCATTAAAATTTTCATACAAGGATGAATGACTCAGATAGACTACTCATATATAGCGAGTCTAAATCAGTTTGTCATAGAGAAAGCGAGCAAGATGTGATCCTTCGACGGCATAGCCAAGCCAGCAGGGAAGTTATGCATACTTGCTTTACGCACTACAAGACTATCAGGCTTGGATCCATAGTCAGAATGATTTAGGTTCGCTATACTAAAATAGTATCCTTATATCCTTCACAATCTCCATCAAGTTTCCGGTGGCGATCGCCGGAAGCGATTAATTCTCTATATAACCTGGAGCCAAGTTGATGAATTCCTACGGAATTTATACCCTAGCTAATGATGTAGTTTATGACCAAGTAATAGCTTTGATCAACAGTATTGAGGTGAATATTGGTCCACATATTCCCATTTGTATTATTCCTTATGATGATCGGATCACTCGCATTAAACAGGAAATAGCCACGCGAGATAATGTTTCCCTTTACGATAACCAGGAGTCCATCCAGCGCTGGGAAAACTTTGCCCGTGAGGTCTGGGCAGCCCATCCTTTAGTAGCTCAACAAACACGCTTGGCGGCTTTGGCGGCTGTGCGCGTGCAAGCTCAAAGACGGTATGCAGCATTTGATGGACCGTTTGATAAATTTGTGGTTTATGATGCGGACTGTTTAGCGATGCATCCCCTGGATCGGGTCTTTGCAAAACTGGATACTTACGATTTTGTGTTTGATGATTGGGAACATAAGAAGCCGACAGAAGTCGCCGCTTTGGATTTTAAGGCCGTTGAAAAATCGGGTATTTTGACAAGCGAAGAGTTACGGCCTAAGCTCCATTGTAGTAGTTTTTGGGGTTCCAAACGAGGCTTTTTTAACCCGGAAGAACTTGCTTCTATTCAGGACAGACTGATCAACCAAAAGGAAGTCACCTGGCTTCGAGGAATCAGTGAAGCCTTTCTCTTTTCTTATATGACCCTGTGGGGCGATCGCTCTTTATTTAACTTTACCCTCAGTCCCAACCCTCAAGACCGAACTGGCAACTGTGCCGATGCCGATAAGTTTATTGAAAAGGATCAGGTATTGTACAACCATGAAGGCTTAAAACCGATTCATCGAATTCACTACATGAACTATCCCTCCATAGATTTTACTCGGTTATGTCAGGGCGAAGATGTCAATCTTGCTCACCAAGACCTGTTTTTATACTATCGCTTTCTTAAAGAACCGGATCAGAAGCCCTCGGAGTTAAAACCGCCCAGTTTAGGGGTGAAAACGAATCGGTTTATTCAAAAAACGATTACTAAAATTAAAAAGAAGCTAGTTAAGTAAATTTAGATGCCAAAAGTTAGCGTTTGCATTCCTACCTATAACCGCGTTGATCTGCTACCTGTGGCCGTTGAAAGTGTCTTGCGCCAAACTTACACAGACTTTGAGTTAATTGTCTGCGATGACGGTTCCACGGATGAGACGCCTCAATTAATGGCAGAGTTAACCGATCGCCGGGTTCGCTACCTGCGCCATCCCCAGAATATCGGCAAAAGCAACAATATGCGCTCAGGATTTGAAGCAGCAACCGGGGATTATTTTATTAAATTCGACGATGACGATCGCCTCACCCCGGAGTTTCTGTCTCGGACGACGGCGATTTTAGACCAAGATTCTACCTGGGATTTTGTGGGAACCGATCATTGGATTATTGATATCAACAACCAGCGACAGGAAACCCAAACCGAACAAAATTCTCAGCGATGGGGACGGAGAGACTTATCACCAGGTCCCGTGGCGAATTTGCTAGAAGTTGTCTTTGTTCAGCAAAGTTTCCAAATTGGGGCAACTTTATTTCGGCGATCGGCATTATTAGATGTCGGCTATATGCGCCCTAATCTGCAAAATTGTGAAGATAATGATTTATTTGTACGTCTAGCTTTATCTGGAAAAAACGGATATTATCTCCCCGAATTATTAATGGAATATCGGGTCCATGAGGGACAGCAAGGACTGAATCGCGCTATTCCTTATTTAGGGGATAAAATCCAATATTTGGAAACCTATCAGTTTGACTCCCCCGAACTAGAATCGATTCGGCAGTCGCGGTTAAGGGAAAGTCAGTTACTGTTAGGATTGCGCTTAGTCGAAAGTGGCGACACTCACAAAGGTCGCCAGTTACTCCGCCAAGGAAAATCATTCTCTCCGGCCAAGGCTTATATCGGATTAACACTCTCAACATTACCCGGAGTATTGAGAGGACTCGCGTTTAAGACCCTGCGGCAAATGAAGTAAAAAAACGGTCTAAAATTTAGGCCGTAAATCCTCCATCAATTACTAACTCCGCCCCAGTTACAAATTGAGATTCATCCGAGGCTAAATACAGAATGGCTAAAGCAATTTCTTCGGGCTTTGCAAACCGTTTTAAAGGAGTATCTTCGGCTAATTTATCCCATAATTCTGCTTCTGTTCCCGCTTGTTCTTTCCAGCTTTCCCACCCTTCCATACCCGACCACATCGGTGTCATGACCCCACCGGGTAGCACCGTATTTACCCGAATCCGAGGTTCAGTTTGAGCCGCTTCTAATGCAGCACATTTGGAAAATAAGCGCACTCCCGCTTTACTGGTAGAATAGGCTGATGCCCCGGGTGCGGCTTTCAATCCCGAGGCCGAGGACACATTAATAATGCTGCCTCCCTTGCCCTGCTTCATGGCAATTATCCCATATTTTGTCCCCAAAAACACACCATCTAAATTCACCGCCATCACTTGTCGCCATTGGGCTAAGTTCATGTCAGTAATGGACTGGGCTAATGAGATTCCCGCATTATTAACTAAAATATCTAATTGACCCCATTCTGCTAGGACCAAATCTAAGCCATGTTGCCACTGATTTTCATCGGTAACATCCAGTTGAAATGATAGGGTAGGGTATCCCTGTTCCCGCAGTTCTGACGCGGTTTGGGCGGCTTTTTCTCCATCAATATCGGTGACAGCAACCCTGGCACCTTCTTGTCCCAAAACGATCGCCGTTGCCCGCCCAATTCCCGAACCCCCACCTGTCACCCAGGCCACTTTTCCTGCAACTCTGCTTTTTTTTGTCATTTGTCATTTGTTATTTGTCATTTGTTATTTGTCATTTGTTATTTGTTGTTGGTTGTTGGTGATTTGTTATGGGTTGGGGGTGCGCAGAGGGGTGATGGGAGAGGAAACGAGTGAAGTCGGGACGTTGAACATCTCTCCCATCTCCATTAAGGGTTCCAGAGGGCCATTTCCCCTGGGAGGCGATCGCCAAGGCAATTCTCGGAGTTCTCTGGGTCTCCCTGCAATTTAAACTGGTATTAGACGTATTGTCCTTTATTGTCGTTGCCAATCCAGTTAGGGGGAGCACATGGAAGTGCAGGAGCTCAAGTTTCTGCTAGATTTACTAGGGTTTCCCGATTATCGGGCAACCATCACCCAGATTAAACCGAATCCGAAAACCAAGGCGGCAGAACGCGATGGCATCTGTCGGACCCTCGCCGATCGCCAGTTAGTCGGATATGCTGAGGAGATTTTGAGTTTTGCGATTTCTCCCGCAGGAAAGTCGCTGCTGCAACTCGACCCCACCCGCTTGCCGATCGCCGAGACGGAAGTGGCCATCCTAACCGCTTGTGCTGAGTCTACCATCACTCCGGCACAAACCAACCTAGGGGCAGCAACCGGGCAATCTGTGATTCAAGGGTTAGCAGAAAAGGGGTTAATTAAGGCAGAAAAAACCCAAATTACCGAGGTCTGGTTGACCCCCCGAGGACAGGAATATCTCCGGGAAGAGTACAATCCCAGTGGGACATTACCTGTCGTTAGTTTGGATATGCTGACGAATTATTTGCGCTTCTTGCGGAAATCATTGCGATCGCCAGAAGAGTCTGTTTCCCCCCATTCCTCCCCCACCACACCCCCTCTGCCATCATCGGAGGTTCTTGTCCCTAAACCGTTATCCGATGATGAGATTGTGCATCTCATTCAGGAGTTAGACCGGGAATTAGCAACGGATAACTATTTGCCGATTTTTCATTTACGGCAAAAGTTACAACCGCCCTTGTCCCGAGAAGAGTTTGACCGCACACTCTATCGCCTCCAACGGAACGATCGCATTGAGTTAAGTTCTTTACAAGAGGCTATTTCTTACAGTCCGGACCAAATAGAATTGGGAATTCCCCAAGACATCGGCGGCCCTTTATTTTTTATTATTGTAACTCAATAGATTAAAAATAGGTCATCAGACAGAAAAAAGGAACCCCCCCACCAACGACAAATGACCAACGACCAACGACCAAAGACCAATGACCAATGACAACTTAACCAAAGAAACTCTTATGGCAACACTCGAACAAATCATTCAGCGAGAACCGAATCCTTTTGATGCGGAAACCTTTTGGTCCGGCAATTTTTGGCAGGAAAAACAAAATCCGGCTTTTACCGTTGATTCCATTCACCAAGAGGCCATTTCCCAAGTCGAAACCTTACTCAATCAGGTGGCCGAGGACCATCGCACTCGGACTGTTTTATTAGAAGGAGAAACCGGGTCCGGAAAATCTTATCTTTTAGGCAGAATCAAGCGGATTCTCAACCGGAAAGCCTTTTTTGTTTATATCGAACCCTTTACCGCCAGTGACTATATTTGGCGGCATATTCTCCGGTACACGGTGGATAGTTTACTGGAAGTTCCCGAGGGCGAACAAGATTCCCAATTGATTTTGTGGTTGAAAGGGTTATCGGAGTTTGAGCATCGCAGTATCATGGATATGATTCGCGGCGATCGCCAGGTGTTTATCCGGAATCTGCGAGATAACTATCCCACGGGAATTTATAATGCCAATGAGTTCTTTGGCGTCCTCTATGACTTGACTAATCCCAAATTTTCTAGTCTCGCCTGCGAGTGGTTACGCGGGGATGATTTAGATGAAGAAAGTCTGAAAATCCTCCGGGTGCAACATTCCATCGATAGTGAAGATGCGGCCCAAAAAATTCTCGCCAACTTTGGCAGAATTTCCGCTGAAACCCTGCCAATTGTTCTCTGTTTTGACCAATTAGATAATATTGCCAGATTGCCCGATGGATTGATTGATTTACCCAGTTTGTTTGGGGTTAATTCCGTCATTCACACCCAAAAATTAAAAAACTTTTTGGTGATGATTAGCATCATTACCGATACTTGGAAACAAAATGCCTTTCGCATCCAAGCAACGGATAGGGACCGCCTGGATGCGGTTGTTCTACTCAAACAAATTAGTTTGTATCAAGGGGAGGCACTTTGGGCGAGTCGTTTGTCTATTTTGCATCGCCAATCTGCCACCCAACCCCCTTCTAATTTGTATCCCCTCAACCGAGAAAAGTTAGAGGATAAGTTTCCTGGGGGGAAAACTCGTCCTCGGAATGTCCTGATGCTGGGACGGCAGTTATTTCAGGACCACAAGTTAGAATTAATGCGCGATCGCCAGGACTATATTGATGTAGAATATACCCAAGTTCTGGATCAACCATCCTCCCATTCCTCCGAAGCAGCGATCGATGTTTCAGAAGCGCCCAGTTTACCCCCAACTGCTGAACCTAAAGCAGATTTACTGGCAGCGTTCAAGTTGTTATGGTTGCGGAAATTTACGCAAACTCAGGAGAGAATTTCTCGAATCCGACAGTTTTCTTCCCCGGAATTAATCTCCATGTTAGGGGAAGCATTAGAAGCATTATCCGTCCCCGAGGTTAAACTACGCTTTCTGGATAGTCGCACTTATGGCAGTTATTCTTTAAGCTATCAATTCCCGGGAACTTCGGAAACTGTTGGGGTGGCATGGAGTGAAGATGCCAACTTGACGAAGTTTTGCAATTTTATGAAAGTCTGCCTAGAGGCGATCGCCGCGAAACAATGCCACAAATTGCACCTGATCCGCGAAGAAAGTATCGGCAATCCCAACAATACCGGATATAGAATCTATAGCGATATTTACCGGGATTCTCGTCATCAGCATCTCAAACCGGACTTGCTGTCAGTTCATTATTTGGTCACCTATCACAGTTTAGTCAATGATGCCTGTGGAGGCGATTTAATTGTCGGCGATGCTACCCCGAATTTAACCGAATTGCAAACCCTGATTCGGGAATCGAAAATTTTGCAATACTGTCCCCTGTTGCAACAATTAGAACTGGTCCCCAGTCTCCCCATCGCCGAAGCAACGCGGGAATTGTGGCAACCTGTGGAGGATTTTCTGTTAAATCGGGCCATCAGTCAACAATGTATGGCCCGCCAACGGTTATCTCAAGAAGCAATTTTGCAATTTTCCCATATTAACGAATCCCAAGTGCATCATTTAATTGAACATCTGTGCGAAAATCATCCGGAAGTTGCCATCCTCAATCCTGATGCCAAACTGGAAGATCAGTTAGTCTATTTGGTCAACTCTAAGCGATAACTCCACTTGCGATCGCCTGAAGAGGTGCGATCGCCTCTGGACGAAATTGCACCCCATTACACCCTGTATTCTCTCACTGAGGAGTCCGCCGTGGCATCTATCGACCGTCTGATTCAAGAATCCGTTAACCCCTTTGATTCCACCACCTTTAGACCCGGTAATTTTTGGCAAGAAGACCAAAATTCCGCCTTTACCGTCGATTCCATTCATCAAGAAGTCTTAACGGAAATTCAATCCGTCGTTGATGGCGTCACCCAAGACCATCGAACCCGCACAATTCTCCTCTCGGGAGATTCCGGGTCGGGGAAAAGTTATCTCTTAGGACGGATTAAAAGTACCCTCAATTCCCAGGCATTTTTTGCCTATATTGGACCTTGGCCGGAAAGCGAATTTATTTGGCGGCATACCCTCCGCAATACTGTCGATAGTTTAATGTATGTTCCCCAGGGTCAAACCGAATCCCAACTGTTACTCTGGCTAAAAAAACTAGCCGTATTTCAAGATAGAAGTCTGATGAAACGGGTATTCGGAGAACGGCAACTGTTTATTCGCAAATTAAAAGGCACTTATCCCGCTGGAATTTATAACGCCAATGAGTTTTTTGGCGTTCTCTATGACTTAACAAATCCCAAATTATATCCCCTTGCTTGTGAATGGCTGAAAGGGGATGATTTGGACGAAGCGAGTTTAAAACTGTTGCGGGTCAAACGGTCTATTGATTCGGAAAATGCCGCCCAGCAAATTTTATCTAATTTTGGTAAAATTGCCTCCGCAACTC
>JAABSJ010000183.1 GCA_011390515.1 Oscillatoria sp. | reverse complement strand
ATACCAAATCCGGTTGGTAAAAGTCGGTTTTCGCTTTTAGCCCGCGCAGGCGGGCTTCGTCCGTATAGCCCCACCCTTCAGGGTGCGGGTTTTTATAGACCTTTGACAACCGAATTCCGTATAATACGGAATCCGGTTGGTAAAAGTAGTTAAAAGTAGGGTGGGCACTGCCCACCTTTCCTTATGGTGGGCAGTGCCCACCCTACAATGGCTTACTCGTTTTTAAAGACCTATCACAACCGGATTCCGTATAACGACTGAAGTCGTTTCCACAAAACCCCACCCAATCGGGCGGGGTTTTTTTTAATTAATGTCAAGCAAAAGTAGAAGACCCAAAATCCGGTGGTATATCCTGAATCCGTCCAGGACCGATCGCCTGAATTGCTTCTTTCAGAGAAACATCCCCCGTATAAAGCGATCGGCCAACAATCACACTATTCACCCCTAACGGTTCCAGGGACAACAAACTGAGCAAATCCGTCAAGGAACTCACCCCACCGGACGCCACAATGGGAATATCCACCGCCCTCGCCATTTCCCGCAACGCCGGAATATTCGGTCCTGCCAATGTCCCATCGCGATGAATATCCGTATAGATAATTGCCGCCACGCCTAACTCCACCATTTGTTGTGCTAGGACCGTCGCTAACACTTCCGAGGTTTCCAACCATCCCCGGGTGGCAACTTTGCCATCTCTTGCATCAATTCCGACCACAATGTGACCCGGAAATTCTTGGGCGAGTTGCTGGACGAGTTCCGGTTTTTCAACTGCCACAGTCCCGAGAATGGCGCGATCAATTCCGAGGGATAATAAGTTGGCAACCGAGGCATACTCGCGCAATCCGCCACCGACTTGGATGGGAACGGATACAGCGCGGGCGATCGCCTCGATGGTTTTCAGATTACGCGGTTCCCCCGCTTTTGCCCCATCTAGGTCCACTAAATGCAAGCGAGTCGCACCTTCCTCTACCCATTGTTTGGCAACCGCCACCGGGTCCTCATTAAACACATCTGAGCGATCGTAATCCCCCTGATACAGACGGACACAACGACCTTCTAATAAATCAATCGCTGGAATCACTTCCATAACCCATCTAACCTCAAATTTTACTCAATAGACCTCTTGCAAAAAAAAGGATTGATCCCCCCAACCCCCCTGAGAGATCCCCCTCCCGTCCCCCTTCCCAAGGGGGAAGCCAGAGGAATAAATGTTTAATTCCAGGGGGGCTTTAAAGAATTTTGCAAGAGGTCTAATTACTATGGCACGGGATGAGATAAAAGTCATCGATTGCAGTTCAAGTAAATCCTGACCCTTTCCCGATTCAACGCCTCACCCTCCGTATAGTTTAGCTATCACTCCCAGGGGGCATTTTCGGGGACTGGCAGGAGAAGCGCGGGCTTTTTCCTTCTAAGTTTTCCCTCCTGCACCACCAGCGGCGATCGGCCCTCGTGCCGGGGTTAAACCCGAGGAATTGCCTCCTAATTGTATCAAACTCCGGCCACTTCCTTGAGAAGTTTAGCCGAAACAAAGGCGAGTATCTCACCTTAATCGGCCCTCACCCTAAATCCCTCTCCCCCAGGGAGAGGGACTTCTAGCCCCCTTCTCCCCCCTTGGGAGAAGGGGCTGGGGGATGAGGGTCCGGCGACATTCAGTTCCTCACTCTTTCAACTCAATCTACCATTATGTGTGCAAAAGGTATCGACGTTTCCGATTGGCAACACCCCGTAAATTGGAATTCCGTGCTTGGAGATGGCATGGGGTTTGCCTTTATCAAAGCCACCGAAGGGGCTACCTTTGTGGCCGATTCCTATCGCAGTAATTGGGCCGCAATCAAATCCGTGGGGATGCCACGGGGTGCTTACCACTTCTATCGTGCCAAAAGAGACCCCCGAGCACAAGCGGATCTTTTCCTCAAAACCGTGAAACTGGAAGCGGATGATTTGCCTCCAGTTCTGGATATTGAATCCACCGATGGGGTCGGTGCAAGTGCGATTATTCGGGATATTACAACTTGGATCGAAATTGTCGAGAAAGAAACCAAACGTCGCCCAATTATTTACACTTATCCCAGTTTTTGGGAACGGATTGGTAATCCTAAAATTTTCACCGATTATCCCCTATGGATTGCTCACTATCAGACGAACAATCCCTGGGTTCCGGGGGGGTGGGATGGTTGGACTTTTTGGCAATACACTGAAACCGGCAAAGTCAGTGGCATTAATGGCGGTGTGGATGTCAACTGGTTTAATGTCTGCCGCCAAGGGGGGAAAGGCTCTCATGTGAAGTATATCCAAATGTGTCTCCGGGATAAAGGATTCAATCCCGGGTCCGTTGATGGGGTATTTGGGGCGACGATGCACTCCACGGTGATGGCGTTTCAACGGGCGATGAATTTGACCGTGGATGGCATTGTGGGAATTCAGACTTGGACCGCTTTGGTTAGTGGGCGACAACCTGCCACCCCTGTTCAACCGACCCCTCCCCCTGTTTATATTCCCACTCCAATACCTCAACCGATTTCACCGCCAACTCCTGCACCGCCTTGGCCCCCTATTCAGTCGGGTCCAACTCCGGTGATTCGGTTAATAGATGTCTGTCGATTTTATCAGGGATTTTCCCATCAAAATCAAGCATTAGAGTGGTTACAGGGTCAAGTTTCTCAGGCGAATTTACTAGAATTTGCCCGTCGCTGGCGGGGTCATGCTTCGGCGTCATCTCCAATTAATTTTGTGGATGTGGCTAAATTTTATCAAGGATTGCCCATGCAAGACCAAGCGATTCATTGGTTGCAGGGTCAGGTTTCCAGTGGGATTTTAAATGAGTTTGCCCGGTGGTGGCGATCGGGAACCCAGCAAGTGGCGACTCAATCCACGAGTATCAGTTTGGTGGATGTTTGTGATTATTATCAAAGCTTGAGTAACCAAGAGCAGGCGTTGCAATGGTTGCAAAGTCAGATTCCCAACAGTACCTTAGCTGAGTTTTCTCGGCAATGGCGTAAGTTGGGATCGGTTCCTGTTCCTGCCAATATTTCTTTGGTGGATGTCTGTCAATTTTATCAGGGATTAACCCATCAAAAAGAGGCCGTAGAGTGGTTACAACGGCAGCTACATAGTTCAGTGATGGATGAGTTTACCCGCAAGTGGCGGGGTTAATGGGTCCAGGTTTGACGCTTCCGGGTCACCCCTGAGATTAAGTTAAATCGGCGCGAAGTCGGGGCAATTGTTGAGCAATTGCCCCGATTTGTCTTGATACGGAATCCGGTTGCTCAAGGTCTGTAAAAACCCGCAGGCTAAAGCCTGGGGCTACACGGACGAAGCCCGCCTGCGCGGGCTAAAAGCGAAAACCGACTTTTACCAACCGGATTTGGTATGAGGGGCATCATTTCTGGTCAATTTTTCTGTTGCTAATTTTCTATAAAACTGTGGAATACTGAAAGACATAATGTTTTTCTGGGGCATTTTTACCACTGCTATGACTCAACTACTCCCTCAGTGTCAGCAGCTACAGGATCAGGTCGATCGCATTCTCGAATTGTTGCATCAAGAACCCGCCTTGCGACAACAGGATATCACCGCTGTTCAGTCCTCTCTCAAAAAAGCGGTGGCCCCTAAGTTTGAAATTGTCTTTGCTGGGGCTTTTAGTGCCGGTAAATCCATGTTGATTAATGCCCTGTTAGAACGAGAATTGCTCTACAGTGCAGAAGGTCACGCCACGGGGACCGAGTGCTATATTGAATATGCTGAACCGGACCAAGGGCGAGTGGTTCTCACCTTTTTGAGTGCGCTAGAGATTAAAGACCAGATTAAGGCTTTATGTGAGCGCCTAGACATCAAAGCAGCGATTAATATTGATGAACCGGAAGTTATCAAACTGTTGCGGCAGATTGGAGAAGCCAAACTGACTAAAGAAGGGGGAGAAAGTAAATCCCAGTTAGCCAAGCAAGCGAAGGCATTAATCTTATTGCTGGATGGATTTGCAGAAAATAACAGCCGTATCCATCCGGTGAATAATAACACCTTTTCGATGGAGCAATTTAACTTTTCTAACCTCAAAGAAGCCGCCAGTTATGCCCGACGGGGTAGCAATAGTTCCGTCTTGAAACGGATTGAATATTACTGCTATCATCCCTTGCTCAAAGATGGCAATGTGCTGATTGATTTACCGGGAATTGATGCGCCGGTGAAACGGGATGCAGAACTGACCTATCGCAAGATAGAGGACCCGGAAACCTCAGCGGTGGTATGTGTGCTCAAACCGGCATCGGAAGGGGATATGACCACGGAAGAGACGGAATTGCTGGAAAAAATGCGGTCTAATCCTGGAATTCGCGATCGCGTCTTTTATGTGTTCAACCGGATTGACGAAACCTGGTATAATACCCAACTCCGGCAACGGTTAGATGACCTAATTATCACCCAGTTCCGAGATACCAAACGCCTCTATAAAACCAGTGGATTGCTGGGATTTTGGGGAAGTCAAATCAAACAAACCAGCGAACGCGATCGCTACGGATTAGATTCCCTCTTTGCCGAAAGCGTCAAAAACACCAGCATCCAGGAAGACACCCCGCAATTTGTCAACGAATTTAACCGCTACTGCGCCAACTCCGGGAAACTCTCCCCGAGTCAATTTAAAATTGCGGTTTATAGCTACGAAACCCCCAATGAAAATTACGTCCGCATCCTCAACGAATGCGGAACCTCCCTCCTCAATCAGCTTATTTCTGATAGCGGCATTGAAGAGTTTCGCACCAGCATTACCAACTACCTAACCAACGAAAAACGCCCTCTCCTCTTTAAAAGTCTCGCCAATGACCTCCAACCCATCTGTCTCGTCTTAAGTCGCCATTACGTCCAACAATATCGGGACCTAGAGAGTCAACCCGTCAACATTGAAGGGTTAAAATTGCGGCGAATGGAACAACTGAATAATGACTTACGCCGCCTGGGAACGGCTTTAACTGAACATATTACCCAAGAGGTGAATGAAGTTGTCACCAATCAGTGCCTCAGCTTTGAGGAAGACTTCCGCAAACTGAAAGTCCGCATGGTTTGCCGCCTGGATGAACTGTTGAATACCTTCTCAGTGGAAGAAGCGTATCGGCAAGCAACCCTCACCCATCCGCGCAACTCAACAGCACCGTTGCTGGCGATTTTAGTCGAGGCATTTTATTACTTGTCCAATGAATTAGAGGAGGTACTGGCAGAAGAATCAGAACGAACCATTGCTAATTATTTCGCCTATTTAATCGAGCGAATTCGCCGTCAAGAGTATTACCGCGAACTCTGCCGCTTAGTTGGAGGCGATGCGGGATTAGAACAGACGGTGAAGAACTTAGAAGTGCAAGTTCAGCAAGCGATTCGCGCTGCGGCGAGTACGGAATGCGATCGGTTTGTGCGGGAGAGTCCTCGCTTTTACGATGAAGGCACTTTTTCGATTTATCAGTTCCGTAAAGTGCTGCAACAAACTTCTCAAAGTTATGATTGCATCAGCATGAAAGATGCGGAACCGGCAATTCGTCAGTTGTTAAAGTTGGATTTTGAACCGAAGGTGAATCACACGATTCAAAGTACCTTCCGACAAACGACGAATCAAACTCTGAAAACTCATTTGTTGCCGTTGGTGAAGCAGCAAGAGGAGATGATTTTACAACAATACAACCGAGCGCGATCGCACCTAGAGAAAACACTAGAACGGGAAGCACAGGAGCAACTTGATAGTAATCAGATCCAGTTGCAAGAAGTCCAGGATAAAATTGCCGATTACAATGAGGTTGTTTCGGGGATTAATAGCTGTTTACAGGCAATGCTGTTAGACCGCTATCAGTTGCCTTTAGCTAATTTGCAAGAGCCGATTATAGACGTGGAACCTGTTGAGGTGGAAGATGGGGAATTAGTTGAGGTGGTGGAGATGATTTAAGGGGATGATTGTCAATAGGGTAGGATGTGTTTTGGTGCATTTTACCCTATTGACAATGAATTGTTCATGAGATAGAATTAAAATGGTAAATTTTATGATAGTCAATTGGTATGAGCAATGATTTTGAGCCACTACGCGCCGATGAAGTGGTGTCAGTAAAAAATGCTTTAAAACTATTAGTTGGTCATCCCACGTTTAAAGTAAGGGAGCTTAAACAGGTTTTAAGACAAATCCTTCAAGATTATGATAGTGCTGTGTTCATAGAAAATCGAGACAATGAGAAGACAGAATGTTTTTTCACAAAAGGAATTAATGCTGATGTGTTAAGATATGGTGCAAAGGGCTGGCAACAAGGAAAGGTTAGACTTAAATTTACCCTAGAATTTTGCCCAGATGAGCCAGAATTGACCGAAACTCGATTACCCAATCAATCGGAAATAAGTGAACCTGAATCACCGCTCGATGAGATTCGTCGGATGCAGGGATGAGCAAAATAGTGCCTCATCATAGGAGCAAAACTAATCAGGCGGCAGAGCCGCAAAATGCTCCTGTCACGGCAGAGCCATGACAGGAGGCTCTATTATAGAATACTCTAATTATCGTGACAAAAGTTGAAGCGGAGTCACGTCCGATTGGAGGCTTAAGTTACAGTCCCTTAACTCAGTAGCAAGCAGACAAAAATTATGGATAATAATTGTAAAATCCTTGATTATGATGAAGTGGTGCAGATAGAAGAGTCTTTGAGAATATTGTCTAATGATCCAACTTGTAAAAGCCGTGAATTTATAGCAGAATTAATGGCAGTTCTTAAACAATTACCGGGTCAACAATGGAAAACAAGCTCTACAATTTCGGAAGAAGGTATCAAGGCTCAAGTATTAACATACGAGGCGAAAGGTTGGCAAAAAGGACGGATTAGAATCCGCCTAGAATTCTGCCCAGATGAGCCAGAAGTTGAAGAAATAGCCGGACCCCAGGAACTCGAATCCCTTCTTATTGAACCAGAATCACCGCTTGATGAGATTCGGCGGATGCAGGGATGAGCAAAACATTGCCTCATAATAGTAGCAAAACCAATCAGGCGGCAGAGCCGCAAAATGCCCGTGTCACGGCAGAGCCATGACACGAGAATCTGTTATATAATACTTGAATTCTCGTGACTTGGCTCTGCCGAGTCATGTCCAATTGGAGGCTCTGCCTCCTGTCTTTACCATGCAGTCTAATGTATTAGGCGGCAGAGCCGCAAAATGCCCGTGTTACGGCAGAGCCATAACACGAGAATCTATTATATAATACTCTAATTCTCGTGACTTGGCTCTGCCGAGTCACGCAGTATTGGAGGCTCTGCCTCCATCAGCATATAGGCCGTATGATAACAATAACAATTTATGGGGATTACCTGAAATGAGCAATCAATTTGAACCATTGGATCCGGATGAGGTTGTGCTTTTAAAGAACGAGCAGTGTAAAATATTAATTGCACAGCCAACATTTAGAGCAAGGGAGTTGACACAAGAAGCTATCGAAATCTTGAAGGCCAATGATCCATTTGTCAACAACTTCTGGAGCAAACATCAAGAACCTTGGGTTACTGAAGGAGTTCAAGCTAAAACACTAAGATATGGAGCCGAAAACTGGCAAGAAGGGAAAGTTAGAATGAGGATTATTGTAGAATTCTGCCCAGATGAGCCAGAAGTTGAAGAAATAGCCGCACCCCAGGAACCAGAATCAGTGAATGAACCGGAATCACCCCTTGATGAGATTCGGCGGATGATTGATGAACCAAACTCTTAAAAATTGCCCTTTTCATCTACTAAAAATCTATGAGTAAAACACCTCGAATCCGGATTCCTGCATCAGTTAGAGCTTATGTGTTGGAACGCGATCGCCATCAGTGTCAAAGTTGTGGCAAAACGGAACAAGAAACCGAACTGACTGTTGATCATATTATTCCTCTGGCGATGGGGGGGTCCAACGATATCAGTAATCTGCAAACCCTTTGCCGTCAGTGCAATCAACGCAAGAGTGCCGACTTAGACCCTCGATTCCAGCGTCGGTTTGACTTATAATTGTTATAATTTGGGTTCAAAGGAAGAATGAGGGGACCGGATGAGGGATGAAAGACAACCAGGGACCGTCTTTTGTTCTAATCAAATGCCTGCTGCTGGGATGCTTCCGCCTTCATGCTTCCGCTTTGATCCTTCATCCTTGCTATGTCCAATGACCGATGACAAACAAAAAGCAAAAGAGCAAATTCTGTATCTGTTAAAAATGCAAGGGGCCACCAGTGCGACGGACCTGGCGGAACAGTTGGAGGTGTCTCCGATGGCAATTCGGCAGCATTTACAGGCACTGCGGGGAGAGGGTTTTGTTGATTACTCGGAACAACGGCGTCCGATTGGCCGACCTGTGAAGTTGTGGCAGTTGACCGATCGCACCCTCAACTTATTTCCCAATACTCATGCCGACTTGATGGTAGAATTTCTAAATAGTTTTGAGGCAGTTTTAGGGGAAGCAGAATTAGAGAAAGTTTTAGCAGAACGATCGCGCCGACAAATCCAAGGGTATCGCGTTCAATTTGCTACTTTAGAAGGGGATAACAGTCCAAATTCCCGGCAATCCCGACTCGATCGCCAGGTACAACGCCTTGCAGAAATTCGGACCAAGGAAGGATATATGGCAGAGGCGATCGCCCAACCGGATGGGTCCTGGTTATTCATAGAAAACCACTGTCCCATTGATGAAGCGGCGCGCACTTGTCGATTATTATGTCGGTCCGAACTCGAAGTTTTTAAAACCCTCTTCGGACCCACTATCACCATCGAACGAGTGGAACATATTATGGAAGGCGATCGGCGTTGCGCCTATCAAATCACCCCTACTATCAAGTCCCGTGGATCACCCTAAAAAACCCTTTCTCCCTCTTCCTCTTCTCCCCCTTCCTCTTCTCCCCCTTCCCTCTTAGGGAAGGGGGTTGGGGGGTTAGGTCTCTCCGGGTAATAGCTCACCCTAAAAAACCATTTCTTCCTCTCCCTCTTCCTCTTCTCCCCCTTCCCTCTGAGGGAAGGGGGTTGGGGGGATAGGTCCCTCTGAATAATCGACCCAACATAATATAACTCCCAACCCCAAACCTACCGAACCTGATTAGACTTCTTGCCAAATACCGGATAGATCCCCCCAACCCCCCTTAAGAAGGGGGGCTTTAAGAGAATAGTGCAAGAAGTCTATTTTAACGAATCTCGAAGGTAAAAGGCATACGAGTGTATGCATGGAATGGGTCATTCAAATTTTTGAGAATCGAAACTTCCTCATACAATTGCTGTAATTGTGCGGTTAGCGGGTCCGGTTCCGGAGTCGGGACCAGTGCTTTGAGACGACTCCCCAGCAAGCGTTCAATCAGGACTTGTTCAAAACTGCGAGTTTGGGGATATTCCTCCACCTTCCACACATCACCCAATTCTGCTAATTCCGCAGCGGCCAAAATTGCATCATTCAGACCGCCAATTTCATCCACTAACCCCAGTTGTTGTGCTTCTTGACCGGACCAAACGCGACCTTGAGCAATCTCACGTACTTTTTGGGCCGGTAGATTGCGAGACTGCACAATCAGGTTCAAAAATCGCTCATAAATGCGATCGACCATTTGCTGAATAATCGCCATTTCTTGGGCGGTTTTCGGGCGGGTAATCGTTTCAATATCCGCATAAGGTCCGGTTTTCACCACATCCCAGGTAATCCCCTGATTATTGCCCAAATTTTGGACATTCAGCAGCATTCCGAACACGCCAATGGAACCCGTCACCGTGTTCGGTTGAGCAAAAATTTTCGACCCATAGCTAGAAATCCAGTACCCACCGGAAGCAGCAACATTTCCCATAGAGACTACAATGGGTTTGGTTTCAGCGATCAACTGAACCTCACGCTGAATCACTTCTGATGCTGTGGCAGACCCTCCAGGACTGTTCACCCGTAAGACAACCGCTTTGACATCCTCATCTCGGCGTAAGTCGCGCAATTGTTTGGCGAGGCGATCGCCTCCCACCTGAGTGGAACCGCCTTCCCCACTGACAATCTCACCCTCGGCATAAACCAGGGCAATTTGCGAGGCCGATCGCATCTGGGATGCTCTTTGATCATCACTGACTGTCCCATACCGGGGTAAACTGACTTGCCGGAAGGTGCGGTCATCCTCTTTTTTGCCGGTGAGTTCCTTCAGTTGTGCGACCACTTCATCAAAATAAGCGAGGCGATCGACAAATCCCTGTTGTTCCGCCTCCGGTGCCATCAGCATTCCCCGGGTATTCACCACCTGCTGCACCTGTTGAGCGCTAATCTTTTCGCGGCGAGCGATCGTTGTCAGAAAATCACTCCAGATATCGGTTAACAACTTCTCCGTTTGTTGCCGACTTTCTGGGGAACTTTCGGTCAGTACAAAGGGTTCCACTGCGGATTTATACTTTCCGACCCGGGTCACCTGAACCCCAACGCCGTACTTCTCCAAACCCCCGGCCAAAAAAGTTGTCTCCGAACTCAACCCATTCATTTCCATCATCCCCAGAGGATTGATCAGAATTTCGTCGGAAACCGAGGCGAGGTAGTATTCCCGTTCACTCCAATCTTGGTCATAGGCAATAATGGTTTTACCGGCGTCCCTAAACCGTTCCAGGGCCTCGCGCACTTCCCGGAGGGTGGCAAATCCGTTACTGCTGCTGGAGGAGGAAGAGTGGAGATAAATCCCCAGAATGCGATCGTCCTGTGTGGCAGCATCAATGGTTTCCACCACCTGTCGCAGAGTCATACTGCTGGGGTCGGATTCATCCGAGAGGGTTCGGGATAATGCTTCGGCAGTGGTGGAAGTGGGTTGAGAATCGGTGATATTCATGGAAAGGTCAAACACCAGCATCGAGTTGTTTTCGACGTTCGGTCCCGCATCTTTCGACGAAGTGGCGATCGTCCCTACAACAAACAGGAGTCCACCCAAACTCAGAGCACCTAAAACGCCTAATCCGACAATCGTCCCGAGGATACTAGCAAAGGTGAATTTGAAAAAATCTCGCATTTTGCAACGGTCCTTTATGTTATCTGCGCTGCTTCCGGCGTCGGTGTTTTGAAAACAGGCCCGAAGTTGCGATCGCTTATCTCTTCTATGTTAATCTTTCTCGGACGTTCAGAAACCCAGCAACGGCAGGGGTTAAAACCCCCGCCTCATAGCTTAAGTCGGTTAAAAACCGACTACAAATACCACGGGATAAGACTTTCAGTCGTCTTTAGACGACTTTAGCTGTTAGGCGGGGGTTTTAACCCCCGCTTGGTGGCAACACCCACCGGGTGTTGCTACTGGGGTTGAAGGGCCTCCGAGTCTCGGAGTTCGGTGAGGGTGGCATTGCCAGTACAGAACAGAACTGTAGAAATTTCTGCCAGTAAATGTTCCACCAGGGTTTGAATCGCCGCCTCGGATTCCGCTGCTGCTTGCAAAAAGGGCCATGCTAAACCGGCGAGGTCCGCACCGAGGGCGATCGCCTTTGCCACATCCAACCCATTGCGTAATCCCCCAGAGGCAATTAAGGGAATCTCAGGGGCGATCGCCCGAATCGAGGTGATACAATCCGCTGTAGGTAAACCCCATTCCGCAAAAGTTGTCCCTAAGCGGCGCTGTCGGGAATCCTTCGCCCGTTCTCCTTCCACCTTCGCCCAAGAAGTCCCCCCGGCACCGGCCACATCCACTGCACCCACCCCTGCCTCAATCAATTTCTGGGCCATCTTCGCCGAAATCCCATTCCCTACCTCTTTGGCAATCACCGGCACAGGTAATACATTGCATAACTCATGGATTTTGTCAAGCAATCCTCGGAAATTTTTATCCCCTCGGGATTGAACCGCTTCTTGCAACGGATTGAGGTGAAGAATCAACGCATCCGCTTCCAGCAAATCCACTGCCTTGCGACATTCATCCACCCCATAACCATAGTTCAACTGTACCGCCCCTAAATTGGCAAATAACAGAATATTCGGTGCCAGCGATCGGACCGCAAACGTATCTCCCACCTCCGGTTTTTCCACCGCCACCCGCTGGGAACCCACCCCCATCGCCAACTGAAATCGTTCCGCCACCACCGCCAACCGTGAATTAATCCGCTTCGCCTCCTCAGTCCCCCCCGTCATCGAAGAAATCAACAAGGGAGCACCCAGGGATTTTCCCAGAAACTGCGTCGTCAGATCAATATCCTGCCAATCCAGTTCCGGCAAACAACAATGGGTGAACCGATAACGGTCCAAACCCGTCCCATTCACCCGAAATTGCACATCATCTTCCAGGCAAACACGAATATGTTCCGCCTTCCGCGATTGGGTTTCTTCCCCAGAGTTTAGATTTGTCATTTGTCACTTGTCATTTGTCATTTGTCATTGGTTCATGGGGAAAGTTCGTAGTAACGACTTCAGTCGTACTCTTAGTTCGTAGTAACGACTTCAGTCGTACTCTTAGTTCGTAGTAACGACTTCAGTCGTACTCTTAGTTC
>JAABSJ010000182.1 GCA_011390515.1 Oscillatoria sp. | reverse complement strand
TCCATACCGAGGCAAGGTTAGGGCATTAATCACATCTACCACCCCCTCCGAGTACAGACGAGAATAGGGATTTGAGTCAGCCGAATCAAGCTGGAATTTGAGAGTAGCCGGAATGCGATCGGGAAAATAAGACCGACTTCCATCGGGAAATTCTAAATATTTCCGCCCGGTTTCCTCGTCCGTTTGGGCATAGTTTTCTTTAATAAACGAACGAGTTCGTCGGACCATGTAATGCTTCATCAATTCGCGCCAATCATCCGGGTGTTCGCTCTTTTCAAAAGCCGCCAAAGAGCGGACCGAACATTGGTGGCGGCGGATAAATTCCAGTTCTCCTACCGCCCCGCCTCCCAGTTCATTCAACAGCGCCTCGGGGCGAAATCCCAGGTTTTGGTCTTCAGAAACGAATAACCGCAATTGGGAAGATAAATCTAAATAAGTTTTGTTATAAGGGGTAGCGGACAGAAAAATACACTTGCTTTCATTCGCCGCAATATATTCTTGAATGGCGCGATATCGTTTTCCGTCCCGGTTTCTCAAATTGTGACTTTCATCAATTAAAACCACCCGATACCGGCGTAATTCAGGCAGTTGATTTTGCACCTGGCTAATCGGTAAAACTTTCGCATAGAGACGGTAATTATCTACATAATCCTGCCACATTTTAACCAGATTTTTCGGGCAGATAATCAGAGTTTCTAATAGGCAATCCTCTTGGAGAATCTTCGCTAGGGCAGTTCCCACCAGGGTTTTACCCAAACCGACAACATCCCCAACGAGAACCCCTCCCCGCTTGGTAACATGACGGGCAGCCAATTGCACTGCTGCTTTCTGGAAGTCAAATAAACCGTTAAATTCCCGAGGAATCCGAAACTCAGAAAGTCCGGCGATCGCCTCCCGGGAGAGGTGATAAGCAATCTTCAAATAAATATGATACGGCCAAATCGGTTGTTGCCTCGCCCAACTTTCATCAATAATTTCCGCCAGTTCTTTAGAAATATCGATACAGCCGAAATCTTCCCAGCGATCGTCAAACCACTTTTGCAACTTCTGGCAAGCATCAAAATCTAAAACATCAACATTCAATTCCCCCTGATTTCTCAATCCAGCCAACGTCAAGTTACTGCTGCCTAAAAATCCCACAATCGGACTATTTGGATCTTGACGATGAATCAGATACAGTTTGGCATGAAGGGGGTGCGCTAAAAACAGTTTAACAACCAGTTTTCCCGTTTTAATTTGACGACTAAGCTGGCGTAATCCCGCTTCATCCGCGTTCGTCGGTGCCCCGATCGCCAACTGCTGACGAAATTCAGCCGCCATCCGTTTTTTAAACCGCAAAATCCCACTATTATCAATTTTCCCCTCACTGGGACCCAAGGTAAAAGCTGCCTGAACCTCCTCCCTCGGCAAACGTTGCATTCCCACCAACAGACGGCAGCAGGACCGCTCTCCTCCAACATAACCCTCAATCAAACCACCTATCTTCTGCCACCCTCTCAAGTTGAAATAACCCACGCAAAAATCTGCCCGATACGAGAGTTTCAGCGTGTCTCGGAGGGCTGAGTGGAGGTGTAACTCAATATTATCAAAGATGCGTGGCACTTTTTTTCTGTAGTAACACTAATTCTAGGGTCTTCTCAGTTGGAGGGCTGTTGTTGCTCCCCAACCCATCTTACCTCTTTTTTACTGAAAACCCTCATTATACCGGATTGATCCCCCCAACCCCCCTTCTTAAGGGGGGCTTAAGAGAATATTGAGCGCTATTTCTTCCCCTTCAGAACTGGAAATTCCTTTAAAAACTTAATAAATCAAAAACGTGATTCACCGATAATTCCCAATCTGGAAAACTGCTTAAAACCGGCAGAATATCCGATTCTGCTTTAATGCTGGGGAGGCGATCGCCACTAGACTTATTGCAAAATTCTCTTAAGCCCCCCTTCTTAAGGGGGGTTGGGGGGATCTCTACGTTATTTTGCAAGAGGTCTACTAAACACCATCATTAATCGGTCTTAGGAATCCCCCAATCAACCCCGTTCTATCCCCTGCTTCATCCCCCAAATAATTGTCTCCATGCTCAAGCAGAATTCAGATAAGCTAACTCTGCCCAAGGAGCGCTCTAATCAGGTAGAATAAGGCTGAAAATCTCCAATTGACTGGGGGACGGCGATGGATCTTCTCACAGAGCGTCAGAAACGATTGTTAACCGCCAGCAGCGTATTAGTTGGCGGGACGGTGTGCGGCTTGCCCTTCGGTGCGATCGCCGCCTCAGTTGCTGCGGGAATCGTCGCCAACGATATCGTTCCCCAACACCTCAACCATATTGCCGTGCGCCTGCGTCGCAGTGGGGAAAAGTTAGCAAATCATGACTTGACCGAAGCCACCGGGTTCGCCATTGCTTTAATTATCAAAAGCCTCGCCGAAGCAGGAACCTATCCTCACTCGACCAAAAAATTAGAAACCCTCGCCAAATATACCCTCAAACCCAGGCAGAAGGTCGCCTACAACCTGAAACAGGTAAAAGAGACCAATTTTGACCCCATCCAAGAAGCCAACCTGACCGCGCTATTTCAAGGAGGAACAGCAGATTATGTCGGTCAAGCGGTGTTGACGGTAGAAGATTGGCAGGACTTGTTAAACAGTTGGTTATGTCCTGGGGCTAACGTGGAATTTCGGGATCATGTGTTGCAAGAACTGGCGACACAGTTGCGGGATAAATTTGCCTTCGCCTTGCGGGAAGTGTTGAAAGCGGATTTTGAGGAGGGAGGGAAAGCCTACGCCGGGTTGACCCTCTCCCTGCTGGGGGAAATGCGCGGCATTTTGCAGGAGGATTAATAATTGAGCAATAACCTTGTCAAGATTCTTTAAATCTGCTTTCATATAATTAAAGAGCTTTGATAAGGTATGAACAAAGATGTCACCCCAAAGAAGCGGCAGCCCATTACGGAGTCAAAATCAGCACTCTTAGAAAATGGGACAACGCGGGAAAGCTTGAGCGGATCAGAACCCCAGGGAATCAACGGCGCTTTTGCATCGACGACACCGGACCCAAAAGGTAGCCCATTATCCCTGATGTTAGAGTCTCTACCAATTCCCAAACAGATGACCTCGACTGAAAAGTTGAGTTTGTACGCTCAAAATATCCCAATGCTGAACTCATTTCAGAAATTGGCAGCGGATTCAATTTTAGACGGCGAAAGTCCCTCAAAATACTGGAACGAGTATGTGCAAACCATCTCGCAACATTTGTCACCGCTTAAGCCCGCATTGAAGTGCGATCGGGATTCCCAATTATTGAATGGCTCAGTGAGCAAAATGGAGTTGAACTCATGGTTTTCAGCCAAAGAGACTGCTCTCCAGAAGCAGAATTCGTTAAAGATCTATTGTCCATCCTCCACGGTTCTAGTGCGAGGGTTTACGGACGCTAAAAATACCAAAAAAAAATCAACCAAGCGATTCAAGACCCATCCGAGGAATCCAACGAAAAAGTTAACACCAAACAGTGTCAGGAAATGCCGGGTATTTCCATCTAAAGAATTGCACCGGATTTGGAAACGCTGGATAGCCGCTTATCGCTGGATTTATAACTGGACAATTGCTGAACTAAGAGACGGGAGAAAAGCCAGTGCTTATGAATTGCAAAAGTTAGCCCGTAATCCAGAGCGTCCTGATTGGGTTAAAGAGTTACCCGGTCATCAATTACAAGAAGCTGTAGCGGATGCGGTGGATGCTCATAAACGAGCTACAGCCAATGGGGGGATAGCCAAGTTTAAATCTTGCCGTCAACCCAGCCAAGTTGTCAACTTTAAAGCAGGGGACTACAAAAAAAGCAACTGGTATCCAACCCTAGTTAAAGGCTTAACTTATCGTTCACCCGAGGCATTTCCGACTGAATGTATCTACGGCACTAAATTAGTTCTTCAAAGAGGAAAATGGTATGGAATTTTTCCGGAATATGTTGAGACAAACCCCACGGAACAATCAAAAGTCATTGCCCTTGACCCGGGGGTGCGGACTTTTTTAACGGGATTTGATGGCGAAAATATTGTTGAATTTGGCGGGGGTGATATCGGTAAAATCCAACGACTTTGTAAGCACCTAGATAGACTTAGGAGTCGCATTGACTTAAGCGTGAATAAACGCCAACGACGAGCAATGCGTCAAGCCGCCTCTAGGATTACGGAAAAGATTCAAAACTTAATTAAAGACTTGCACAATAAAGTGGCCCGGTTTTTGATTGATGAATACAAAATCATCTTTTTACCGACTTTCTGTACTTCTAAAATGGTGGTTAAGTCAGGCAGGAAGTTGAATCATAAAACCGCTCGTAATTTGTTAACCTGGAGTCATTATCAATTTCAAAAGCATTTGCAACAAATGGCTAAAAAACATCAGGTTTTAGTTATTTTGTGCAATGAGTCTTATACTTCAAAAACTTGCCCTGAGTGCGGTCATATCCACGATAAATTAGGCGGTAATAAAAGGTTCCGATGCCCGAATTGCGGATATAATGCCCATCGAGATTGGAACGGTGCTCGGAACATCATGGTTCGAGCTTTGCAGGCAACAGCCATTACCATTATTGGTGATGCTATACAGATTCAAGGTGCATAACTTTGAATCGGTTAAATGTTGCACGCTACAGCGAAGCGATCGCCTCTCTGGAACAATCTCTGGAAATTTTACGGGAAAGGAACAACAAGGGTCAAAAACTTAACAAATCAAAAACTTGATTCACCGATATTTCCCAATTTGGAAAACTACTTAAAACAGGCAGAATATCCGATTCTGCTTTAATGCTGGGGAGGCGATCGCCACTAAACACCATCATTAATCGGTCTTGCGGATCGATAAACCAACCCAGTTCCGTCCCCTGCTTCAGGCAAAAAATAATTTTATCCATCACCCGGGTCTGATTTTGTCCAGGAGATAAGATTTCAATCACCCAATCCGGGGCAATTTTAATCTGATTCTCAATTTCTCCCTTTTCATCCAAAGGAATGCGGGACCACTCAAACACGGAAATATCTGGCACCAGAGAACGTCCCCCAAATGTTACCCTTAATTCGGTAAAGGCATAGGCTAATTTTGAGGGCTTCCCTTGATGATTAATCGCCGATGCTAACTCAATTTGCAGTTTGCTATGTTTCCCCTGGGGCATTGGTTTTTGATAGATCTGGCCGTCAATATATTCGCAGGCGGGTTCAGTTTCCGGTAGATTTAAAAAATCATCCAGAGACTTGATTATTGGAGATTCTGTTAAAATCATCATCCATCTGTCCTCCTAGTTTTAATCAAAATACAGCCATCCAATTATATCTCGGACGGATAGTTGCCAATCGGTTAATACAGGTAAAGCGGGTAACGCATCATCCCCAGTTTTTACCTCGGGGGTTTGATTGGGTTTGAAAATTATCACCGATTCATCCTCTGGATCGACTAACCATGCTAGTTGGGTTCCGTGATTGAGGCAAAAGATAATTCTTCTCATCATCCGATTCATAATTTGGTCGGGAGACCAAATTTCAATGGTCCAATCCGGTGCAATGGTCACGCGATTTTCCAGTCTGCCATCCGGTTTTCGGGGAATCCTGTGCCATTCAAATACTGCTATATCTGGCACAATGGAAGACCCACCAAAATTACAAGTCAACTCGGGAAAGGCAAATACTATTTTATCGAATTTACCCACATTATTGATAGCAGTACCCAGATTCGTTCTGATCCAGCTATGTTCGGCTTGTGGCATGGGTTTTTGATAAATTACTCCATTGATATATTCACTGGCGGGTTTGGTTTCGGGTAACTGCAAAAATTCTTCTAGGGTAATGTCAGTGAGGGATTGAATTGGGGGTGTCATAACGGTTTTCTCCTGAACGGTTTGGGAATGCCTCCGAGGGTTTTGCCAAGGTTGGCGGTTGAGTAATCTGGGTTTACAGTACAGGGGCCGCCCCAATGGATTCTCTTCCCCAGTATAGCTGAATTTCCCCGTTTCCATAAGAGGCATCACGTCTTGCTGGCGTTCTCTATGACACACTGCTGCAAGAAAAGGAGTAAGATACCCCAAGGATATGAATCTCTGTTGTGCAAACTCTAATTCATCTCTCTGTAAGGGCGAAGAAACAATGGTTTATAGGGATTTTAAACTCAATCGAATTATTAAGGAGTTTAACTTAACTTTAAATGAAAATACCGATTTATTTGTTAATACAGTCGCAGTGAGTCCCAGCGAAATTCTTCAGATTTTTTTAAAAGAAAACGCTGCATTGGCGGTGGATATTAATACGGAAAAAGCTCGGTCTGAACTGATTATTGCGCCAATTTTACTGGAAGTCAGGCGGCAGGTTAAGTATCAAGTTGGTTTGTTTTCGGGTTCGGAGTTTAATGTTGCCCCAGAACGAGGATTGAATGGAACTTGTGATTTTTTAATCAGTTTATCACCGGAACGACTGTTTATCAGCGCCCCAGTCATTACTCTAGTCGAAGCCAAAAAAGAAGATATCAAGGCGGGTTTCGGGCAATGTGTCGCCGAAATGTTGGCGGCGCAGTTGTTTAATGAACAGGAGGGAAATCAGATTTCTACGATTTATGGGGCGGTGACTTCGGGGACGGTTTGGAGATTTTTGAAGTTAGAGGGGCAGATGGTTTATATTGATAGGGTTGAGTATTATCTGTCGGAGGTTGCTAAGATTTTAGGCATTTTATTGAGTGCGATTCTTTCTCAGTCTTGATGGGGGATTTTGGCATAAATTTTATTGTTTAAAGAGTTGATTTGTCGATGATTTTTAATTCTTTTTTGTTAGGTTGGGACTGGCGATTCGCGAATCGCGGCTACAGATGTTGATGATTTTTAATTCTTTTTTGTTAGGTTGGGACTGGCGATTCGCGAATCGCGGCTACAGATGTTGATGATTTTTAATTCTTTTTTGTTACTGCGGAGTGGGAAGTTACTCTGGCGATCGCCTAAAATTAGGGAACAACTGCACTTTTATAGAGTTTAGGCATGAATTGGCAAGAAATTTCCGGTAATTGGGTCCATATTCCTCCCCGGACAAGGGGCATTATTCATTTCCTGGGGGGCGCGTTCCTGGCGGCAGCGCCTCAAGTGACCTATCGATGGTTACTCGAACAACTCAGTCTCCAAGGATATGCGATTATCGCTACGCCGTTTGTGAGTAACTTCGACCACGGTGCGATCGCCGCTAATATCCTGGACCGTTTCGAGTGGTGTGTTGAACAATTGCACCTGTCCGGGAAATTGCCTAAACGCTATCTTCCCATCTATGGAATCGGTCATAGCATGGGGTGTAAACTCCACTTGCTGATCGGCAGTTTATTTGATGTCGATCGCGCTGGGAATATCCTGATTTCCTATAATAATTACCCCGCCCGTCGTTCTATTCCTTTCTTAGAATTAGTCGAACAATTACCCACCACTTGGGGGGCTAAATTACCCGCAGCTTTCTCGGTGGAATTTACACCTTCTCCAGAAGAAACTAACGACATCATTGCCAGAAATTATCAAATTAAGCGAAATTTGGTTGTCAAATTTAAAAACGATACCCTGGATCAAACCCTGCTGTTATTTCCGGTGATGCAAGAGCGCTTTCCTGACCTGGTGTCTATGCTCACTATCCCGGGAAATCATCTCACTCCTTTAAGTCAAGACCCGGGTTGGAAGTCGGGGACGGAATTCTCTCCTTTGGATGCGATCGCCCAGTGGGTCCGCCTAGAAATGTATCGCGAACCCGTTCGCCTCAAAGATGAAATCATCCGTTGGCTCAATCCTATCCCATCCATGAGACCTCTAAACTGATTTCTCCCTCATCCCTGTTCCTCTCTGGGACTGACCTCTGCTCGATAAAGCAGCTTCTCCCCTTGGCGATATCCGGTACTGCGAACTCTCACCAGTTCCCCGGGTTGAGCCATTCCTTCCCGTAACTGATGCTGCTGGGGATTGTATGGAATCTCTGACCCCACGGAGGCGATCGCCTCGACTCCCCACTCTTGCAGCAACCGTTCCACCGGATGCAACAACGGCAGCAAACGCACCGCAGGCAACTCCGGATTTTGGGTGGCAGCATAAGCAGCAGTAGGCCAGTTTCGCAACCAGGACTCTAAAATATCTAAACTGGTGAGTTGAAATTCCTGCAACAGCGTCTCCCGTTGCTGCTGCATTTGAATTTGCAGGCGATCGTATTCCGCCTGCACTGTCGAACTCTGCTCAAGGGGTTCTGCCTCTTCAACTCCAGCGCATCTCACTAATAATTCCGATAGGGTGACTTGGAGGACGTTAGCCAGTACCAGCAAGGGTTCAACACGCATCTGCAACGCCTTTCCCTGGCGCAGTTGCCTCACCTGCCAGTGAGACACTCCCGCTTGACGAGCGAGCGATCGAAAGCTGGGGATTCCCACCTGTTGCATTAATGTTTGTAATTGTTGGCTGGCGTCTGGAGTATTACTCATGAGGTTGAGTTGCTCAATCTAATGTAATCTTGGATATCATATTACAAACTGCGAAGAAACGACTAAAGTCGTTACTACGAACAGGAGATTTCCCCCGTTTGTAGTAACGACTTCAGTCGTTCTCTTACAAACTGCGAAGAAACGACTGAAGTCGTTACTACGAACAATAGATCTCCCCCGTTTGTAGTAACGACTTCAGTCGTTCTCTTCCGTTCGTTCTGCGAAGAAACGACTGAAGTCGTTACTACGAACAATAGATCTCCCCCGTTTGTAGTAACGACTTCAGTCGTTATCCCCCGTTGATTTGGTGAAGAAACGACTGAAGTCGTTACTACGAACAATAGATTTTCCCCGTTTGTAGTAACGACTTCAGTCGTTATCCCCCGTTGATTTGGTGAAGAAACGACTGAAGTCGTTACTACGAACAGGAGATTTTTCCCCGTTTGTAGTAACGACTTCAGTCGTTATCTCCCACTCCCCTAAACACCCAATTTCTGAGTTCGGGTTAGCCAGATTTAACCGATGCTTTATTCTTCCAGGAGACTTCTTAACATCCAAGCGGTTTTTTCATGAATCTGCATCCGCTGGGTTAATAAATCAGCGGTGGGTTCATCGTTTACTGCATCAACTGTGGGGAAAACAGAACGCGCAGTCCGCACTACGGCTTCTTGTCCTTCCACTAACAACTGAATCATCTCTTTTGCTTTCGGAACGCCGAGGGTTTCTTCAATGGAGGTTAACTTACTAAACTCGCTGTAAGTCGCGGGTGCTGGATATCCCAAGGCCCGAATCCGCTCGGCGATCGCATCCACCGCTAAGGCCAATTCGTTGTATTGTGTCTCAAACATCAAGTGCAATGTCTGGAACATTGGCCCGGTGACGTTCCAATGGAAATTATGGGTTTTTAGGTAGAGGGTGTAAGTATCGGCGAGGACTCGTGATAATCCTTCGGCGATTTCTTGGCGGTCTTGTGCATTAATGCCAGTATTCATTTTTGAGCCTTTGTCTTTATCTTTGTCTTTGTCTTTATCTTTGTCTTTGTCTTTATCTTTTCCCATGATTCGGTCTCCTTTAGAACGAGTATATTGTGAACGGGATTACTAGAGTGTCGGTACAGTAGGGGCGAGAAAGCGGGTTTTTTGACAACCTACTGCTGGCGCGGGAACCAAGAAAGGTCCAAAAACCCGATAACTGTCCCATTTATGGAATACTGTACCGGCTCTATCGGCAGCATCGACTCAGGCTAGGTGCATTTTTAGCACCGATCGCGGAGCACGACGGACGTTACAGCGAATGGTTTCATGGCCTAGGCGTTGACAAGCCTCATAGCGATGACAACCCGAAAAGCCGTAATACTCCCCTTCTACTTCTAGCACGTCAATGGGTTCTAGTAGTCCCATTTCTTGAATAGACTCCATCAGCGTCTGTACTTTTGCCTGGTCATTCTGGCGCGGTAATGGACGCCGAATCTTGGCGATGGGGACTTCTTGCACTCTCATAATGGTGATTTCTGGGTTTTAGGTGGCTTTCTTATATCATAGTCGGAATGAGTATGAGTTGCAATAAAGGGGTCATTGGTCATTGGTCATTGGTCATTGGTCATTTGTCCTTGGTTGATGGGGTGGAAAATAGGTTGAAAGTTGGGGGGGATTTTGATCAGAATAGAGGGGACAAAATTAATGATCGCTCTGGAAGGCGATCGCCCACGGAGAGGTTAAGGGAGTGAAATGCTTGCAGTGGGAGGAAAATTAGGCCATTGTCGAGAGTTTAGATCGGATATTTAAAGCAAACAAACGGGGATCGAACGTTGAAATCAACAGCATATCAAGAACGGAATCCGGGGGTCCAGGCCCAAATCGTCAGCGATCGCCAGTCTAAGGCTCCCAGTCCAGGTACAGGCGGACCGAAACCGACACCTGTCACCCCAACCGCCAAACGGATGGGACGCCAATGGTTGGGGCGGATATCTGGGGTGGTGGTGACGGTCCTGTGCTTCTGGAGCCTTCCCGGGGAAGTGGTCCGCGCCAATGATGTCCAGAATCGAGAACTGGAGATTGGGGTGGTGCAGCGGTTTGGCAGCAAACCCACCGATAAGCTGATTCTGAAAGCCCCAGAAGGCGATCGCCTCTATGTCCGGTTTGAGGGGGGTGATGGGACACCTCAAACCCAGGAAGTGAACGAGATCCAGCTAGAAATCGTCATGCAACCCCTCGCCGAACCCATTTTAGAAGAACGGCTGGTATTGAGTACCCATCGCAGTTTCGAGAATGCGGAACAGAATGCCGATGAATGGCGAAAAAAGGGGATTGAGGTAGAAATTGCCCATCCGGGACGCTGGCAAGTCTGGGCCAAGCGCGAGGTGTATGGGACCCCGTTATTGCGCCGGTTATTGCTGCAAAACCTGCAAGCAGAGGGATATGAAACCGCCTTTTTGGATACGGAGATTGTCCAGCAAAAACCCCAACCGAGTTGGGTATTTGAAGGGTTCCGATATAATCGCGATCGCCTAGAGATTTGGGCGGGGAGCGATCGGATTCAAGTTAGCCGAGAAAAAGAGGAGCGCAACCCCACTCTGTATCCGGGGAAATTGCGAATTCAACCCAATGCCTACGGCAGCTTTACCTTAGTTAATGAGGTCCCCATCGAAGACTATTTACGGGGAGTCGTCCCCCATGAAATTGGAGCAGATGCGCCCTATCCGGCAGTAGAAGCGCAGGCGATTATTGCGCGGACTTATGTCCTGCGGAACCTGCGACGATTTGCGATCGATAACTACGAGCTCTGTGCCAGTACCGAGTGCCAGGTTTATAAAGGAGTTGGCGAGACCTGGGACCGGTCCGATCGGGCGATCGTCGCCACTGCCGGGAAAGTGCTGACTTACAACAACGAATTAATCGACGCCCTCTATTCCTCAACCACCGGGGGGATCACCGCCCCTTTCCAGGATATGTGGGATGGAGCCGATCGCCCCTATTTGAGAGCGGTCATCGACTCCGTAAGCAACGTTTGGGACTTATCCCGCTACAGTTTAGACAACGAGCAGAACTTCCGCCGGTTTATTACCCTGGACAAAGGGTTTAACGAAGAAGGGTGGGATGTATTTCGGTGGCGCGAAGTCAGCAGTCTGGCGCAAATGAACAAAAATCTTAAGGATTATCTGCAAGAGAAGCAGCATCCCCAGGCCAATTTCCAGACCATTCAGGCAGTGGAAGTGGTGGAAAGAAGCAATGCTGGTCGAGCGATCGCCGTCAATGTCACCACAGACCAGGGATCGGTCAAACTGGTGAAAGATGAAATCCTCCGAGCATTCTGGGCACCGTTAAGTACATTCTTTTATCTAGAACGGATGTATGGAGAGGATAAAAGCTTTAAGGGATATGTCTTTGTCGGGGGCGGATTTGGACATGGGGTGGGATTGAGCCAAAGTGGTTCCCATCGACTTGCGAAATTAGGATGGACCAGCGATCGCATTCTCAAGTTCTACTATCCCGGCACCGAAATTCAACCCGTTTCTGAGGAGATTATTTTTTGGCGCGATCCCTTCGCAACACCAGGTAGAGGTTGAGAGCGCTTCTCGAAGCGCCCAACCGGCGGGGGATCAATCCCCCGCCTAATAGCTAAAGTCGGTTTAAACCGACTAAAAACCCACATTCCGCAGGTAAAATATGAAAGTATGTGCGAAACGTTTGGGAATGAAATAAGGCTGAAATGCCTGAAATAACTTCCCAGTGAGGTTCTTAACCCCCTGGTTAAGATAAAGGAACCAATCCCAGATTACCTCATAACTGTCTATGCGTGTTCAAATTGGTCACTAATTGGTGACCCAAGGTAGGACGGCACAGGGTTCTGATGAGTATTGTAATAATTTTTTGTTACAAATACCCATCAGGTGCAACGGCAATAGCCACCCCCAGTTTTAGGAATCACGGCCCTAGGACTGAAGCGGGGTACGGAAGGCTCGAAGAGGTAGCCCAACACCACAATCGAGACCACTGCCAATCACCCAAGGCTAAGGAAACTGAATGTCTGGCTTGAACTCTCGTAACTATTTAGCAGTGA